>JBJTAZ010000094.1:0-5541 GCA_046091085.1 Nitrospiraceae bacterium | reverse complement strand
ACCCGGAGCAGCACATTCAATTTGTTCAGACGACCGGCACATCCCACTGGCCGAAGCCGCCGGTGAAGGGCACGGTCTGGGTGAAGGGGCACAAGGGACCGGGCTCGGACGAAGCCCTCATCGTGGCGCGGGGCGCGCTGCTGATGAAGGGGTACGACGTGGTCGAGCGCGACAAGCTCGGCGCACTGCTGAAGGAACAGGAGACCCAGCTCAAGTATGGGGACGATCGGTCGCAGGTGAGCGTGGGGAAGCTGGTGGGGGCGCAGCTCGTGGCCTTCGTCGAGACGGCCAGCACGCCAGGGAAGGGCTACTATGCGGACGGCTTCGACGTGAGCGTGACCGTGCGCGTGGTGGGCGTGGAGACGGGCGAGGTCTTTTCCGTCGGCCAGGCCCGCTGGACCCAGCCCGTGGCCTCGGCCACCTACGGCATCGACCAACTGACGACCCAAGCCGTCCTGCGCGCCTTCTGCCCGCCGGCCTCGTGGGACGAGGCCTCCCCGCAAAACGGCTGGTCCGGCCGCTGCCGGGAATAACCAGCCTGCCGCTTGGCGTCACGCGATCGTCATCACCGGGCCGGTGGGCGTCACCGTCAGGTCCAGGCCTGGGCCGGACCATGGGTGGAGCTTGGGGCCTTCGTAGCGAAAGCCGCCGGTGACGGGATCGGTCGCCAGCAGCAGCGGCGTATCCAAATCCAGAAACTCGAAGCCGCCCAATCCCAGCACGAGCGCGAAGGAGCAGCCCATCGCCACCCGCGCCTCGACCATGCCGCCGGCCATGAGCCCGAACCCGGCGCTCTTGGCGAACTTGGCAATCTCCATGGCCTGCAAGAGGCCGGTCTTGGTGATCTTGATGTTGATGACCTGGGCCGCCTGCATCTGCGCCACCCGCTTGGCATCCTCCAGCGAACGGACCGATTCGTCCGCCGCCACCGGCACGCCGGCTTCTCTGGTCAGCGTAACCATGCCGTCCCAATCCTCGCGCGGGACCGGCTGCTCCAATAGCTGAAGCCGGACGCCGATTGCCCTGAGCGAGGCGAGAAATTTTCGGCAGGCCTCGACAGTGAAGCCCTGGTTCGCGTCCGCGATGAAGGCGACGTCGGGGCAGGCGCGGTGCATCGCCTCCAGCCGCCGGATGTCCGATTCCACGTCCGTGCCGACTTTGGTTTTGAAGACTCGGAAGCCGCGCCGGTACCAGCTTTGAGCCAGGGCGACGGATTTATCCAAGTCGGCAATGGGGATGGTGATGTCGGTCTCGCGCACGCGCACGTCGGCTCCGCCCCAGAAGCCCCAGAGGGGAATGGACAAATGCCGGCACAAAGCGTCGAGCAGCGCCGTCTCCAGTCCACAGCGGGCGGCCGGATGGGCCGAGGCCCGGTCGAGAAACAGGCGGCCGAGCGGCTGGTACTCCGTGGCCGACCGGCCGAGGGCCGCACGGGCCAACTCCGCGGCCGCCTGGAGCGCGGAGGCACGATCCTCCCCGCCGACTTCCGGGAAGGGGGCGATTTCGCCATAGCCCCGCGCCCCGCCGGATAATGTGACGCGGACGAACAGCAGTTCGGCGGTGACGCGGCTGCCCGTGGCCACGACGAAGGGATCCGTCAGCGGCAGGTCTGCCGGCCAGAGTTCGATTTTCGTGACGAGGGTCGGGTCGGCGGACATGAGGGATCCCCTTGCGTCCCCATAACCATCAAGGCATGGGACGTCTGTTGTAGCAGACCCCATGCCTCGACAGAAAGAGGCACCACCTGCAGCTTGCGCCGTTCTGCTTGACTTGAAAATAGGACGATGCCAAGACTGATCCGGCGGCATGGACGCTGGTCGGTTCGGACTGTGACTATGACGGCTCTTCCCTCCCATCGCACAGCATGGATGCTTCGGCTGGCCTGCCTGTGGCTGCTGCTGGCTGGCTCGGCCCTGCCGGCCCAGGCGCAGGACGCGCTGGAGGTCTACGAGCTGAACTATTCTCGTGGCGCCATAGCCTTCGGTCAGGGCCAGAAGGCCCCCAAGCTCAGGCAGAGTCCCAGAGAAGCGAAGCGGGCACACAACAAACCCACCGCCCCGCCCGTCAAAGTGGACACAGCAAAAAGCTGAGCGGCGGAATTCGGTGCCGGAGACCCCGAGTCCCGGCCGAGCTCACGCCGCCGGCCGCCGCTCCAGCACCGGCACTGCCTCCCTGGCTTGCCGAAGTCTAGGTTTGAGCAGGACGGTCTGCGTCCGTCCGGGGACTCATGATAAATACACAGCTTTCCGTTGCCCACCCGCCCACCTGAATGTAGAATAGACCTCTTTCGGTAAGGACCGTGCCCCCTCGAGGATTGGTATGTCCAAGAGCATGACCGAACCGGCTCTTGGCGGACATCGCGCATGAACCAGATTGTCCTCATTGCTCTGCGAAGACCCTACACCTTCGTTGTGCTCGCGATCCTCATCGTGCTATTCGGAGTCATGTCGGTAAGCAAGTCGCCGACCGACGTCTTTCCGAACATCAAAATCCCCGTCATCTCCGTCGTCTGGTCGTACGGCGGCCTGCTGCCGGCCGATGTCTCCGGGCGCATCACGTTCTACTTCGAGCGCGCTCTGACCTCGACGGTCGAGGGCATCAAGCATATCGTGAGCCATTCCTACTACGGCAGCAGCATCGTCAGCATCTTCCTTCAGGACGGAGTCAATCTGGCCGGCGCTGAGGCCGAGGTCACGGCCATCGCGCAGACCGTGGTCAAAGCGCTGCCGCCGGACATTTCGCCGCCGATGATCATGCGCCTCGAAGCCTCCTCCGTCCCGGTGGTCATGCTGCAGGTCACCTCCGACACGATGACGCCGGCCGAGCTCTACAACCTCTCCGTCATGCAGATCCGGCCCCTGCTGGTGACGATCCCCGGGGCGATCCTGCCGGCCCCCTACGGGGGCAACCCCGTCATGCTGCTGGTCTCCCTCGATCAGCAGAAGCTGCTCGCCCGGCAGCTCACCGCGATGGACGTCCACAAGGCCTTCGGGCGCCAGAACATCGTGCTGCCGGCAGGCGACCAGAAGATCAAGGCGACCGACTGGATGGTGCAGACCAACGCGACGCCGATGCAGGTCGAGGATTTCAACAATATCCCGATCAAGCGGGAAGGCAACGCCTTCATCTACATGCGCGACGTCGCCGACGTGCGCCTCGCCGGCCCGCCGCAAACCAACGCCGTGCTGGTGGACGGCAAGCAGGCCGTGCTGATCGTCGTGATGAAGAGCGGCGAGGCCTCCACCCTGGACGTGGTGGACGGCATCAAGAAAGCGATCCCGCGCATCGAAAAGATCGTCCCGCCGGGGGTGAAGATCAAGATCCTCAACGACGCCTCGATCTTCGTCAAGGACGCCATCACGGACGTCGTGCAGGAGATGATGACCGCCGCTGCGCTGACCGGCCTCATCGTGCTGCTGCTGCTCGGCTCCTGGCGGGCGACCGTCATCGTCGCCACCTCGATCCCGCTGGCCATCCTCACCTCTATCATCGGCCTGCACGTGCTCGGCGAGTCCATGAACCTCATGACCCTGGGCGGGCTGGCGCTCGCGGTCGGCATCCTCGTGGACGACGCGACCGTGATGATCGAGAACATCGACACCCACCTCGCCATGGGCAAGGAGCTCGAACCCGCGATCGTCGACGCCGCCAACCAGATCGTCGTCCCGACCCTCGTCGCCACGCTCTGCATCGCCATCGTCTGGGTCCCGCTGTTTCAGTTGAGCGGCGTGTCCGGCTATCTGTTCATGCCGATGGCGGAGGCGATCATCTTCGCGATGCTGGCGTCCTTCATCCTGTCGCGCACGCTGGTGCCGACCATGGCCAAATACGTGCTGGTCGGCGGCCACGAGTCCGGGGGGCACGGGCACGACGAACCGCACGACGCGGCAAGCCAGCCGGGCTTCTTCGCCCGCTTCCAGAAGGGCTTCGAGCGCGGCTTCGAGCGCTTCCGCGAGCGCTACAATGGCCTGCTCGAACAAGTCGTCGCCAACCGCGCCCCCTTCGTCGGCACGGCGCTCGCGCTGGCGGTGGCGTCGCTCGTCCTCTATTACTTCAACGGGCGCGAATTCTTCCCCGAGACCAAGGCCGGCTCGATGCAGATGCACATGCGGGCTCCGATTGGCACGCGGATCGAGGCCTCCGGCCGCATCGCCTCCCTGGTCTCGAACGACATCGTCCAGATGCTGCCCGGCCAGGTCGAGGGCATCGTCAGCAACTGCGGCCTGCCCGTCGGCCCGCACAACCTCGCCTTCATCCCCACGCCGACGATCGGCACGCAGGATTGCGACCTGACGATCGACCTGAAAAGCGAAAAGTCGCCGGTCTGGGAGTACCGGCGCATCCTCCGCAAGGGCTTGAAGGAGCGCTATCCGGGCACCGAGTTCACCTTCCAGCCGGCCGACCTGACGGCGAAGATCCTGAACTTCGGCTCGCCCTCGCCGATCGACGTGCAGATCAGCGGCATGGAGATGGAGGAGAACTACGAGTTCGTGCGCAAGCTGGCGGGCCGGCTGCGCCAGATTCCCGGCGCCAGCGACGTGGCGATCCAGCAGACCATGCGGACGCCGACGCTGTTCGTCGAGGGCAACCGTACGTTCGGGCTCGGCATCAACCTGTCCGAGAAGGACATCGCCACCAACCTGCTCCTGACGACGTCCGGCAGCAAACAGGTGGACCAGCAGTACTGGCTCGATCACAAGACCGGCATGACCTACCAGGTCAACATCTGTACGCCGCAGCCGCAGCTCACCAAGGTCTCGGATCTGCTGACCGTCCCGGTGGACCGGGGCGACATGGGCGCCTCCGGCCGGAAGCCGCAGCTGCTCGGCAACGTGACCACGCTGTCGGCGGTCGGCACACCGGGCGTGGTGACGCACTCGGACATCATGCCGCTGTTCGACATCTACGTGTCCGCCGAAGGGCGCGACCTCGGCGGCGTGCTGGAGGACGTCAAGGCGATCGCCAAAGACATGAACAAGGACCTGCCCCGCAGCGCGGCGCTCGAAATCCACGGCCAGGCCGAAACGATGCACGACGCCTACGCCGAGCTGCTCGGCGGCCTCGTGCTGGCGATCGTGCTGGTCTATCTCCTGATCGTCGTCAACTTCCAGTCCTGGCTCGATCCCTTCATCATCATCACCGCCCTGCCCGGCGCCCTGGCGGGCATCGCCTGGTCGCTGTTCCTGACCCACACGAACATCTCCGTGCCGGCGCTGACGGGCGCCATCATGACGATGGGCACGGCGACCGCCAACTCGATCCTCGTCGTCTCCTACGCCCGCGAGCGGCTCGAAGTGCACGGCGAGGCGCTGCTGGCCGCCGTCGAAGCCGGGAAGGGCCGCCTCCGTCCGGTGCTCATGACCGCCTCGGCCATGATCATCGGCATGCTGCCGATGTCCATGGGCAACTCCCCGAACGCGCCGCTCGGCCGCGCCGTCATCGGCGGATTGCTGGTCGCCACCCTGTTCACCCTGTTGTTCGTGCCGTGCATCTATGCCATCATCTACGGCAGACGGACCGGCTCAACCGGCCCAAGTGAGG
>JBJTAZ010000093.1:0-20279 GCA_046091085.1 Nitrospiraceae bacterium | reverse complement strand
GGCATAACCCTCCGCCCTTTTTTATTGCCGGCGGATACTGACTGCTGAGACCTGAAAACTGTGTGCTCTTGAAAGGTGTTAGGGCTGGGCGGTCCTGGAAAGAGTCAGTCCCGCAGTCTTGCTGGTCGGGGACAAGGCGGGGAATACCGATGGACGTTGGTCCTGCTTGAATTGGGACTTGGCCGTGGCCGGGACCGTCTGCCGGACGAAGGTCGTCAGCTCGCCCAGCGTGACCTCGCCGTCGTGATTCGCATCCGCGTCGCCCTTCAATCCGCGCAGCAGATAATAGGTGAATAGCCCGTGTTGCAGTTGGTCCGGTTCGAGGCCGGATTGGAGGCCGGTCGTCCCGATCAGCCGCACGGTCGTCCCTCCTCCGATATCCCATTGGGGTGCCTTGGTTTTGGGGTCTTTGCCGAACCGCAACAGGGCTCCGTCGAAGATCAACACCACCTGCTGGGCTTTCAGTTTCGCCAGCGCCGCCTGGAGGTCCCGCAAGGGGTACAGTCTGGCGCTGGAGGTGGTGCTGCCCTCGTAGGGCAGCAGGAACGTTTCGCCGCTTTGGGCCACAAGCGCCTGGCCGGAAAAATAGACGATCACGACCGAGTCTGCGGTCAGCCGGGGCGGCAGCCAATCCAGCACTGCCTCTTCGATATCGGGCCGCAGGGCCTTGCGGTCTTGCAGCACGCGGATGTTCGAGGACGGGACGCCGCCGACCGTTTTGAAGTACGAGGCGACCAGCTCCGCGTCCTGCGTCGCAAATTTTCGGCTGGGCACCGACGGGTCGCGGTAGGCGCCGATTCCGACCGCGAGCACGTGGGTCTGGGGACGCTGGAAGCCGGCGACGGAACCGGGAACCTGGTCCACATCGGCAAAGGTCATGGCGGCGGCTCCCGCTGCGGCTCCTGCGCCTGCGGCCCGCAACGTCGTCGTGAACGATTGGGGCGCCGGCGCTCCGACGCCGGAGGCGTCCGTCACGGCGACTTGCAATTGGGCTTGCTGTGCCGGCAGGGAAGGGGGAATCGTCGCGACGAACTCCAGCGAGCGGGACTCGCCCGGTTGCAGGAGGCCGACCGGCAGGGTCGTGGCCGGAAACTGTCCGATCAGCGCAGGAGAGCCGGTCAACGTCACTGCCACGTCCCGGACCGGTGTGCGTCCGGCATTGACCAGGTCTACCCGGACTTTGACCCGCTCCCCGCCTTCCAATACCGCGTTGCTGTTTTCGTCCAACACCGTCGCCTTAAAGGACAGGCCCGATCTTGCCGCCGGCGGAGCGATCGGCGCGAGTGGCGCGGCCTCAGGCCCTGCCTGAGCGACCGGCTGGGCGCCTGGCTCCGCTGCCACGGAGTATTGGCCGTCCGGATCCAGCAAGGCCCTGGTGTGCTTGATGACCTGGATCGAGAGGGCTACGGCGGCATCGTGGATCAGGGAATCGGAATTCATGTACGCGCAGCGATGTTGGGTCGGCTCGAGAATGAGTTTTTCCTGCCGACGAAGCGGGAAGGATTTTTCCGACACGATTTTGCCGGCCGGATCGCGAAAGACCGTGCCGAGTTCCAAGGTCAAGTCGGCCGGCAGTCGGTCGTAAATCCCATCGGTTTGAATTTCCAGGCCCGATTGGAGCAGGCCGATTCGCATGTCGATGTCCGGTTTGGTCCCGGCCGGCGGGGTCTTGTCGCTGAAATATACGGTCTTGAAGGTTTGGTGGGCGGCTTGGATCAGGGTAGATTCCAAATCTTCGCCGACCCGCAATTCTTGGGGTGAGTTGCAGGCGTTGGTGTACTGCAACCGCGCCTTGGTCAACGTCGGGTCGAACTCGAGCCGCACCGTATAGGGAAGCGGGGGGCCCAGGCTGGGAATGGTGGAGCGGCTGAAGGCTTTGGACACTTTCTCGCAGCCGGCCGACGCCACGGTCAGGCACGGAATCAGGGCCAGCAAGAGCCAAGAGAAAGCCGGTCGAAGCCGACTGAAATGTTTGCCCATGCGCATCGAGGCACCGTACCGAAACCCAGGCCGAAATGCAACAGGAACGAAGGGGTTCGGTGAGGCTTGCCTGTCCCGCCGGTCTCGTCTATTCTAGCCGCCATGTTGGTCCTGGGCCTGTTGAATTTGCGGGATGCGGCGGCGGCGCTGCTCCAGGATGGAACCATTCTGGCGGCGGCCGAGGAAGAACGGTTCGTCCGCATCAAGCATGTCACGGCCCTGCCCTTTCAGGCTATTCGTTCCTGCCTCGACCAAGCCGGCGCGACACTGGCTGATGTGGACGCGATCGCCGTGCCTTGGAAGTACTGGATCGTGGGACGTCGCGCCGCGTTGGCTCTCGGAGCGATGGTCCGTTCGCCGATGCTGTGCCGGGTCAAGGCGCAGCGCAGCGCCGAACGGTTGAGCCACGAATGGGCCGAGCAGGTCTGCCTGTCGTCCACGCTCCGGCAAACATTCGGGCCCATCAAGACCACACCGGTCTTCCTGGACCATCATCTCTGCCATGCCGCCAGCACGTTTCTCGTCTCGCCCTTCGAGCGAGCCGCCATCCTCGTCGTAGACGGGGCGTCGGAAGCCCATACTTCGATGCTGGGCCTGGGGGAGGGGCGGCAGATCACGGTGCTCAAGCGCACCGACCTGCCCCATTCGCTCGGCCAGTTTTACGCGGCGATCACCGCCTATCTCGGATTCACGCCGGACCAGGACGAGTATATCGTCATGGGGCTGGCGGCTTACGGGGAGCCCCGGTATGCCGAGACGATCAGCCGGGAGATGCTCACGCTCAAGCCGGAGGGGGAGTTCCGTTTCAATACCCGGCTGCTGGATTTTCACTTGGCGCGTGTCGGGCTCTTCGTTCCGGCACTGCTCCGGCTTCTTGGGCCGAACCGGAAACCGGACGAAGAAGTCACCCAGCGTCATCGCGACATTGCCGCCAGCGCTCAACTGGTGCTCGAAAACACCTTGTTGCATTTGGCCCGGTATCTCAAGCAGGCGACCGGCGCGGAGAACTTGTGCCTGGCAGGCGGCGTGGCTTTCAACTGCGTCGCAAACAGCCGCTTGCGGCAGGAGGCGGGCTTCCGGCAGGTCTATATCCAGCCGGCGGCCGGCGATGCAGGCGCGGCGCTGGGCTCCGCCCTCTGGCTGGCCAATCGCCGCGGCGACCTGCGCCAACGGGAGGTGATGCGGAGCGCCTACCTCGGCCCGCAGTTCAGCGAAGCCGACTGTCGGCAGGCGGTGGAGCGAGCCGGCCTCTCTGCGCAGGTCTTGTCCGAGGATGATCTCTGCGAGCGGGTCGCGACGGAACTGACCCATGGCCGGCTGGTCTTCTGGTTTCAGGGCCGGATGGAATGGGGGCCGCGCGCGCTGGGCAACCGCAGTCTGCTGGCCGATCCGCGCCGTGAGGACATGCGCGAGCTCATCAACGGCAAGGTCAAACTCCGACAGCCCTTCCGGCCCTTCGCCCCGTCGGTGCTGGAGGAGAAGGCCGGAGACTATTTCGAAATACCCGAGCCCTCGCCATTCATGCTCTTGACCCACAAGGCCCGTCCCGCCGCCAAGGGCGTGATCCCCGCCGTGATCCACGTGGACGGCACGGCGCGCGTCCAGACCGTGGACCGAGAGGCCAGCCCGCGCTACCGAAAACTGAACGAAGCCTTCGGGCGGAAAACCGGCGTGCCGGTCCTT
This sequence comes from Nitrospiraceae bacterium, assembly GCA_046091085.1. Lineage (GTDB taxonomy): Bacteria > Nitrospirota > Nitrospiria > Nitrospirales > Nitrospiraceae > SYGV01. The sequence continues at coordinate 16,616 of JBJTAZ010000093.1, read as the reverse complement.
CTGAACACCTCGTTCAACGTGAACGAGCCCATCGTCTGTACGCCGGACGAAGCGGTGTGCTGTTTCCTCAAGACGCAGGTGGATTGGCTGGTGCTGGGCAACTTGCTGGTCAGCAGACCAGAAGCCGTAAGGCGTGAAACGTGAGGCGTGAGGCGTCGGACGAGGCTCGTGAGGCGGTTCACCCCTCATGCCTTACCCCTCACGGAAACTTTTCCGCTCTGGACGCGCTGCTGCTCTTCTTTCTCCTGAACCTCACGCTGCAACCCCTGGTCGAGCCGGATTTCGGCTGGCACCTGCGGGCCGGTCTCGACTTGTTGCAGCACGGGTGGCGGATGCCGGCCACCGATCCCTATTCCCACACCATGCCGGACTGGCCCTGGGTGGACCATGCCTGGCTGACGGACGGTCTGTTGGGTCTGCTGTATCAAGGATTGGGCCAAGTCGGCCCGCTGGCCGTGATCGGTTTCTTTGCGGCCGTGACGCTGGGCGCGTTCTGGATCATCGCCGGTCTGTCGGCAGCCGGCCGAACCTGGAAACTCGTGGCGCTGGCCGGCGCCCTCTGGGTTGCGCTGCCATTTCTGGGCGCGAGAACCCAGTTGATCACCTTGCTGGGGCTGGCTCTGCTGCTGCGGTGGTTCGACCTCTATCACAGCGGGCGGCTGGCCCATCTCTGGCTGGTGCCGGTGCTGTTCCTCCTCTGGGCCAACCTGCACGGAGGGTTTACCGCCGGGCTGTTCGTCCTGGGGCTGCTCTTCGCTGCCTTCACCCTGGTGCGCCTGGCACTGGATCGCCGGCTGCCCTTCACCGATCGTCTGGATGAGCCGGTGCTGACCTGGCAACAGATCGGCCATGTGGGGCTGGTGCTGCTGCTGGCTGTCTGCGCCACGTTCCTGAATCCCTATGGCTGGCATCTCTATGGGGAAATCATCGCCTCGCTGAACGATACCTTCATGATCCAGACGTTGGACGAATGGCATCCAGTCTCGCTGGAGAAGCAGGCCGGCCTGACCTATGTGGTCTACCTGGTCCTGCTGGGGCCGGCGATGCTGGCCGGTTATCGCCGCATCGAACCGGTGCGCTGGACCATCCTGCTCGTCTTTCTGGTTCTATCCCTGCGTCATTGGCGCAATGTCTTTTTCTTTCTCCTGTTGAGCGCGCCACTCTGGGCCGAGCTGTTGGACGGGGCCTGGCAACAGCTTTGTGGGCGGTTCCGGTTGAGCCTGGCTTGGCAGAAGCGATGCCTGTTCGCAGCCACCCTGGCTGCGGCTCTGTGGGTAGGGTCGCTCGGTGCCGATCATCTCCAGCATGTCGTCCAGTCCGGCCTGGCGCCGCAGACGTATTTTCGCCAGACCGAATATCCGATTGAAGCGGTCGAATGGATCAAGGAACACCGAGCCCAGCTCGGCCAGCGGATGTACAACGACTATGGCCATGGCGGATTTCTGCTCTGGTGGCTGCCGGGCGAGAAAATTTTTATCGACGGGCGCATGCCGGCGTTTCGGATCGGCGACCGGTGGATCTTCAAGGACTATATGGCTCTGACGAACGGCAATCCGCCGGACTTGGCGGTGCTGGACAAGTATCGGGTGGACTGGGCGATCGTGTCGAACGGCACGCCGCTCGGCCAAGCGCTGGCGAAACAGCTTAACTGGCGCGAGGTTTATCTGGATGAAAAGGTGGCAATTTATCTGAAGCGCTAGGGGTGAGGCGAGGCAGCCGGGTTGATTTTCTGGTGTTTGCGTAACGAGACCGAGAACTGGATTGTCTTGAGGGTAAGGCCAAGGCAGCCCATACGGGATTCTGGGCCTTGTCTAACCCGATCCCACCATGGGAGTGGAGAAAAAGTACCGCGATCAATTGAGGACGCCCTTTTTTGAATAACCGCGAAGCTTATCAGAGGATGTCAGTGAGTAGGATTAGGGCTACATCGCCTTCTGCCTACCCTATGAAAGGAAAAGAAGCTATGCCTGAATATCAATCCTATGAAGAAGGCGGAATAATATATTCAATTTATCCAAGGCAAAAGGGAGCAAAGTGGGTGTGCGAGTTTGTTATCGAATCATTTAGTAAACATAAACGAGGGGCAGAGAGAGTCAATCCGGCGGACTATCTAATAAATCATAGAGAGCTTATTGACGGAACATTTGATTCACGTGAGGACGCCCAATCCGCTGGTCGTAATGCAGTTAAGGACTGGGTTAAAAGGTCGATCTTGTGATCTCACACCAGTTGCTAGGCACCTTCAAGGTTGGCAAGGGTAAAATAAAAAGATTGGGGAGTCTTTCTGGTGACTGCGAGTCCATGAAAGACTTCCAAACGTAGAACAATAGAGTCGAGCTATGGGATCAAGCCCCGTTATACCGTCCCGCCTTGTCGTTTCGTCTCACCGCCAGCAGTTCGCAGAACATCCGCAGCCCGTCGCGTAGCACCCGGACTTTGGAGCCTGGCTGGTCGGCCCAGTTGATCGGCACTTCGGCGATCTGATAGCCGCGTCGTTGGGCGATGTAGAGCAGTTCCAAGTCGAAGCCGTAGCCGTCGATGCAGGCCACCCCGAACAAGTCTTGGGCCACTGAGTCCCGAAACAGTTTGAACCCGCATTGGGTGTCTCGGATGCCGGGGATGCCGAGGCGTTGCACGAACCAGTTGAAGAGATTTCCCGAGACAGACCTGTGCCAGCGGGCCTGAACTGTGTAGCGGGGATCGTGATAGGCCAGGGGACGGGAGCCGATGGCGATGTCCGCTCCACGGTTGATGGCTGCTTCCAACCGTTCCAGCTCCTGGATTGGCGTGGCCCCGTCCGCGTCGGCCAGCAGTCGGCGCTTGCCTCTGGCCTGCTGCATGCCGGTTCGCACCGCCTGGCCCTTGCCTCTGTTAGTCGGGAGGCGGATCAGCCTGATCGCGTGGTTGTGAGATTGGAACTGCTCCACGATGGAAGCGGTGCGGTCTTGGCTGCCATCGTCCACGACCAAGATTTCGTAGGGCTGGCCCCGTTGCGCGAGATAGGCCGTGATGTTCTGCACGTAGGGCAGTATCCGCTGGGCCTCGTTATAGGCCGGAATGACGATGGAGAGGGCAATGCTGTCGTTCTGGAGAGGTGCCGTCACGCGGACTCCGAATTGGCGTCAGCCTACCCGGCCATCGAAGGGATTGCAAGGCGATTTGTCCTGCGGCGTGCGCTTGACAAATCTGCCCTCCGGGGTTGATCGTAATGACTGTCAGGCGCGGCATGCACCGGTTGTTCCGGAGGGTCGTTATGCGGGACCATCGAGCCTACACGCGAGCACACTCTGGGTTCGTGTATGCGGGCTCCTGCCTGGCCGCGTTCGTTCTGTCCGCCTGCGTCGCGGTCGCGCCGCCGAACCGGCTGGCTGTCTATGTCGGGCCACAGGCGGTCGGTGCCAATCCTGCCGATGTCATGCTGCCGACCCAGCGACCTCGCAGGGCCGGCCTTCTGTAGATCTCGGATACCACGGACCCGGACGCGTCGCCCAGCTTGCCGGGCCAGGCGTTGGTCCAGATGTCCGAGCAGTTGCAGCAACAATTCACGCAGTTCCTGCCGATCGCCATCAACACCATTATCCCAACCGATGGGATCGTTCCGGGAAGCGGGATGGGCCAGTTTGCCGAGCTCGGCCGCAAGCAGGGCTTGGATTATCTGGTGTTGGTTGTGGCCTCCGCCACCGAGCAGGAATACCCTTTTTATGTGGCGGTCGGTTGGACGACCCATGTGGTGCCTGGTCTGCGTCGGGATAACTGGTCCCTGGTCGAAGTGGCCTTGCTGGATGTGAAGAACGGCCAGGTGCTCGTCCATGCCGAGGGGCGGGGGTGGGCCACGTTGGACCGGCCGACCACACCGGACATCAATCAATGGTATCCGGTGATCTGGAAGCGTCCCCTGGAGCCGAACTGGCGTTGGTGGCCGCCGACCTACGAAAGCGCGCCCCACACCCTGCGGGTTATCGCGATGCACGAGGCGGTCAAACGGCTGGTCATCAATTTCCAGGATGCCTGGCTCAATAAGCGGGAGGCGGAAATCGCCGCCCTGCGAGAGTGAGCGCCGAGCCTTCTCTCTCCTCGGCCTACGCGTCGTTCCGGCCTTCCGTTCCTCCCCCAGCAAATGCCCTAACTAGGCCTCGATCCGGATGTTTTTGTCTTTGAAGGAGCGAACGGGGATAGTGTAGAATGACCGGACCATGCGCCTGGCCTCGGTGTTCGTTCACTGCAGCCAGACCTATCAGCAACCGCAAGGAGAATTGAGGGCAATTATGCAGATTCGGGAACAAGGTGGTCTGTTCCATCACAGTCGGCGGGCGGGTCTGTCTGTCCTGGGCGCCGTGATCCTTGGCGCCGGCACGATCGGGCTGGCCGGCGGGTTGTTGCCGTCTCAGCAGGCGGTCAGCGAGGCGGCGGTGCCTGCGGGGATGACTCAGGGCTTTTCCGAAATCGTGAAGCGCGTCACGCCGGCGGTGGTCAATATCGCCGTTGTGGGCGGAGAAGGGGGCGGCCGTGAGCGGGGTCCGCGCCGCCGTCCGCTGCCTCCCGGCCCGTTCGGCGGGCCTCCCGGTGGCGGGCCTCCCGGCGACGCGCCGCCAGGTGGCATGGCACCGCCGGGCATGGCGCCACCGATTCCGCCGCCACCCGGACCTCCTGGCCGGCCGGACCAGAGCGCCGGATCCGGGGTGATCATCGACCCGTCCGGCCACATCGTGACCAACAACCATGTGGTGGAGAATGCCACTCAGATCACCGTCACGTTGAGCGACAAGCGGGAATTTCCGGCGAAGGTCGTCGGGACCGATCCCAAGACGGACCTGGCCGTTCTCAAGATCGACGCGCCGAATCTGCCGTCCATCACGTTGGCCGATTACGACAAGCTGCAAGTGGGCGATCTCGTCCTCGCGGTGTGCAGCCCCTTCGGGCTCAGCTCGACCGTGACGCTCGGCATCATCAGCGCATTGGGCCGCGGGAACGTCGGCATCGCGGATTATGAAGACTTCATCCAGACCGACGCGGCGATCAATCCCGGCAATTCGGGTGGGGCGCTGGTGAACATGAACGGCGAGTTGATCGGCATCAACACGGCCATCTTCTCCCGCACCGGCGGGTCGGAAGGCATCGGGTTCGCCATTCCCAGCAGCATCGCGGTGGACATCGTCGAGAGCTTGCGCAAGTCCGGCAAGGTGGTGCGGGGTTGGATGGGCATCGCCATTCAGGAAGTCACCCCGGCGCTGGCCAAGTCGTTCAAGTTGCCGGAAGCGCGCAAGGGCGTGCTCATCAGCGACGTGAACGAGAATGGCCCCTCCGCCGCCGCCGGCCTCAAGCGAGGCGACGTGATTATCGGCTACGACGACAAGGAAATCCTGAACGTCAGCCAGCTGCGCAACATGGTGGCGCGTACGGGCGTCGGCCGCAACGCCAGGGTGAAGGTCTTGCGGGATGGGAAGGAACAGGTCATTTCGGTGAAAGTCGCCGAGCGGCCGTCCGACGAAATGCTGGCCAAGAAGGAAGCGGCGCCGGCCGCGCCGGGCGAGTCCGTCAAGCCGCCGGACAATGTCTTGGCGTCGGTGCGGGTGCAGTCGTTGGATCAGGAAACGATGAGCCGGTTGAACATTCCGGCCAAGACGACGGGCGTCGTCATCAACCAGGTCGAACCGGGCAGTCCGGCGGAGAGCGCAGGCATTCAGCGCGGGGATGTGATCCAGGAAATCAACCATGAGGTCGTCAAGAACCTGGACGATTATCATAAGGCTGCCGCCAAGATTAAGAAGGACGAGATGGCGGTGCTGTTGCTGAGCCGGCAGGGCAACAACCTGTTTGTGGCGGTGAATCCCAAGTAATGCCGAATGGGCGCGGGGCGTCACGCCCCGCGCCCTAGGAAGTCGCGCCAGTATGTCGGAGCGGGGCCAGTTCACCCAGTGGCTGCAAGACACGGTCTTCACGCCGCTGGAAGACAAAAAGATGCCGGTCATGGAGCACCTCGTGGAGCTCCAGGTCCGGCTGACCCGGGCGGTCATCATCGTCGGGGTCCTGTTCGTCGGCACCTTTTTCTTCGCCGACCAGTTGGTCCAGTGGCTCCGGGTTCCGCTTCAGAACGCGTTCATCCCCGGTCGGATGGAATGGGTGCCGACGGACCTCCCCTCGGTGCCCTTCGTGTTTTTGGCGCCGGCCGAGGCATTGTGGCAGAACGTCAAGGTCGCCGGGCTGTTCGCGTTGGTCCTGTCCACCCCCTATGTGCTCTGGGAAATCTGGCAGTTCGTGGTGCCGGGCCTGCATGTCCACGAGCGGCGGTTCGTCGGCCCCTTTGTGCTGATCAGCACCGTCGCGTTCTACGCCGGAATCTTATTTTCCTTTTTCTTCGTGCTGCCGTTCGCCTTGAACTTCCTGGTTTCCTACGGTGTCAACGCCGGGTTCATCCCGCAGATTTCCATCGAAGCCTATGTCGGGTTCGCCTTGTGGTTCCTGTTGGTCTTCGGGGTGATCTTCGAGGTGCCGCTCGCGATCACCTTGATGGCCAAGATCGGCTGGGTGGATGCGCCGTTTCTCAAGAAGTACCGCAAGTGGGCGTTCCTGGGGGCGTTCATCTTCGCCGCCCTGCTGACGCCTACGCCCGATCCCTTCAACCAGTGCCTGATGGCTCTGCCGATGTATGTGTTTTATGAAGTGGGGATCGTGAGCGCCGGGTTCTTCGGGAAGAAGCGCAAGATGAGCGAGGCTTCGACCGGCACCGAGGCGCCGATTGCCGCGAATGCGGCGCCGGTGGCGGCACCCAAGCCGGTCATGGCCGGCGAGGGCGAATATGTGGGAGTCCCGCAAGGGCGCCCACGCTGACGCGATCAATCGAGACTGTCATGCGTGTGTCCGTCGTCGTCATCAGCAGCAAAATCCTGTCCGGCCGTGAACAGGACGAAGTCCGCAAGCCCATCGAGCGGATGGTCGCCGAGCTGCCGGGCACGCTGGTCTCCTACGAAGTGATTGCGGATGAGCGGGCGGCGATCCGCGATCGGTTGCTCTTTCTGTGTGGCATCGAGTCGCCCGATGTGATCCTGACGCTGGGCGGGACGGGGGTGCGGCCCACCGACTGGGCGCCGGAAGCCACCCGCGAGGTGATCGAAAAGGAAGTGCCGGGTATCGGCGAGGCCATGCGGCAGGAGAGCCTCAAGAAAGTCCGGACCGCGATGCTATCGCGCGGCACGGCAGGCTTGCGGGGCGGCACGTTGATCGTCAATCTGCCCGGCAGCCTGAAGGGCGTCCAGGAGAATTTGGCGGTGGTGGCTCCGATTTTGGAGCATACCGTGGAGAAAATACGGCCGGGCAATACGCCGGCTTAGAAGGAGTCAATCGTCGTTATGCCGAAAGAATTGAACGTCATTCAGCCATCCGGGTCCGGAAGCGGGGACGCCTGCACCTATATGTGGGCCTGCGCCATCTGCGACGAAAACGAAACCTGCCAGAAGGACAAGGAAGGGCACAGCCGTTGGCTGGTCAACAAGCGGATGGAGCGGATCGAATACAAAGTCCTCGTCATGAGCAACAAGGGCGGGGTGGGCAAGAGCACCGTCACGACCAACCTGGCGGCCAGCCTGGCCTTGAAGGGGTACGAAGTCGGCATTTGCGATATGGATATCCACGGGCCCAACATCCCCAAGATGGTCGGGGCCGAAGGGCAGAAGCTGAAGGTCAGCACCTCGGGCGGCATCATCCCGTTCCAGGCCTACAATCTCAAGATCGCATCCATGTCGTTCCTGCTCCAGAACCCGGACGATCCGATCATCTGGCGGGACGCCTACAAGTATGAGTTCATCAATCAACTGTTGGGCGGGGTGGAGTGGCAGGACCTGAATTTTCTGCTCGTGGACCTGCCGCCGGGAACCGGCAACGAATCGGTGACCACGATCGATCTGATCGGCAACGTGAGCGGCTGCGTGATTGTCACGACGCCGCAGGAAGTGGCCTTACTGGACTCGCGCAAGTCGGTGACTTTCGCCAAGGACAGCGAAATTCCGATCATCGGCATCGTGGAGAACATGAGCGGGCTGGAATGTCCGCACTGCCATCAATCCATCGAGGTCTTTCGCAAGGGTGGGGGCGAGGCCTCTGCGACGGACATGGGCGTGCCGTTCCTCGGACGCATTCCGCTGGACCCGGACGTAGTCACCCAGTGCGATGCGGGCGAGCCGTTCGCCATGTTCTACTCGGATTCGGCCACGGCGGACGCCTACCACCAGATCGCGAACAAGGTGGAGGCCTTCTGCAAGAAGAGCGGATCGCTGTTGAAAATCGGTTCCAAACGGCACTGACAAGAAACGGTGCGAGATCGGCAGCCGGCCATCGGCAATCAGATGAGCAGCAGGGTATGGGAACGATGCAAGGATTGACGCCGCTCCACGAGGCGCAAAAGATCGTCCTGGCTTCAGCGACGGTCCTGGGACTGGAGAAACTCGGGCTGATGGAATCGCTCGGCCGCGTGATCGGCGAGGACATCATTGCCTTGCGGGACAATCCCCCTTGGGACAACTCGGCCATGGACGGGTTCGCCGTGCGCTACGAGGACATCAAACAGGACCATGCGATCGCCAAGCCGGTGGTCCTGAAGGTCGTCGAGGACGTGCCGGCTGGCAAGGTGGCGACCAAGTTGGTGGGGCCGGGCGAGGCGATCCGCATCATGACCGGCGCGCCGGTGCCCAAGGGGGCCAACGTCGTCGTCAAGGTGGAAGACACGGAGCATACGCCGGACTCGGTCAAAATTTTCAAGCCGGAGCCGTTGCACTCGAACATCCGTCCGCAGGGCGAGGACGTGCGCAAGGGCGACTGCATCATTCCGAACGGCACGCAGCTTCGGCCCGGCGAAGTGGGGATGCTGGCCATCCTGGCCAAGTCCTTCGTGTTCGTGCACCAGCGTCCACGCGTGGCGATTCTTTCCACCGGCGACGAGCTGGCCGATTTGGACGAACGGTTCGACGCGGACAAGATCATCAATTCGAACAGCTATGGAATTGCCGCGGCGGTGCAGGAGGCGGGAGGCATCCCGATCCTCTTGGGTCTCGCCAAGGACCAGCCGGCTGCGCTGAAGGAAAAAATTTCGCAGGGGCTGAACGCCGACATCCTCGTGCTCTCCGGCGGCGTCTCGATGGGCGACTACGATTTCACCAAGGCCGTGTTCAAGGAGCTGGGCGCGGAGATGAATTTTTGGAAACTGGCGATTCGCCCTGGGCAGCCCCTGGCGTTCGGGAAGATCCAGGGCAAACTGGCCTTCGGCCTGCCCGGCAATCCGGTGTCCTCCATGGTCACGTTCGAGCAGCTCGTGCGGCCGGCCATGCTGAAGATGTCCGGGCACCGTAGCTACGGCCGGCCGGTGGTGCAAGCCGCCTTTCAGGAAACCTTTTCCAAGCGCACCGATCGGCGCCATTTTCTGCGCGGCATCCTGCGCCGCGAAGCGGAGGGTTTCACGGTGCGGACCACGGGCGACCAGGGCTCCGGCATTCTGACGTCGATGGTCAAGGCCAATTGCTTGATCGATATTCCGCAGGACGTCGAACGGTTGAAGCCGGGCGATCCGGTGACCGTGCAGGTCCTGGGCGAGCCCTTGTGGGATCGCGAAGGAGCGGCACCGTCCCCCACCGGCCACAAGCCGTCCTGTTGCTGAACAGACAAGGATTTTCGGTATGGCGATTCCCATCCTCTGTTTCGTCGGACGCTCCAACAGCGGGAAGACGACGCTGATCGAGCGGCTGATTCCCGAACTGGTGCTGGCCGGGTACCGTGTGGCCACCGTCAAGCATACGGGGCATGGCTTCGATCTGGACACGGAAGGCAAGGACAGTTGGCGGCACAAGCGAGCCGGAGCCAGCACCGTCATGGTGCTCTCCAAGGGCAGCCTGGCCATGTTCTCCGACGTATCGGACGACATCAAAGTGGAAGAGCTGCGGGACCGGTTTTTGGACAGATCCATCGACCTGATCATTGCGGAAGGCTGGAAGAATGAGGGCTATCCGAAGATCGTCGTCTTGCGGGACGAGCTCGGGGAAGTGCCGATGTCGCAACATGGCCTGCTGGCGGTGGTGTCCAACAAGCCGGTGACGCTCTCGGTCCCTTGCATCGATCCGGACGACATCAAGGGGTTGAGCGACCTCATCGTCACGCATTTTCCCCATCGGCGCCGGGAGGCATGAACAAGCCAAGAGCCATCATCCTGGTGGCGATCTTCGTCGGGGCCTTGGCCCTGGGCGGGGCCGCCGTGCCGCTCACCAACCATCCTCAGTTTTGCGCCAGCTGCCACAACATCCGCCCCTCCTACGACTCCTGGGTGAAGTCCTCGCATAAGGAGGTGGAGTGCGTCGCCTGCCATGTGCGGCCCGGGGTGGAAGGATTTATCCGCGACAAGGCCTATGCGGGCCTCAAGGATGTGTCCATCTATCTGTTCGGGACGCCCACGGATGCCCACACCCTGCAAGCCACCGTGTCGTCCGAGGTCTGCATCGGCTGCCATCGGGCGATCTTGCGTGTCTCCGAGGTGGCGGCGCGTGATCTGCCGCCGCCGGTCAAGGATGTGGGGCTGGTCATGGGTCATAAGCAACACATGGACGCCTTTGCCAAGCGGGGCCAGGGGGAAGGGTGCACGACCTGCCATGCGCGTGTCGTTCACGAACAGCCGATCAAGGGCTACCCGGTCGTGATCCCGCGCGGCCATGTGGCCGTGGACGGAAAGCCTTATTATCCCGACCATCCGGAAGGCTCCAAACTGCGCGCCTCGGCGATGAACGACTGCTTCCGCTGCCACGACGGCAAGACCGAGCATGAAGGCAAGGTCCTCAGCAAGAAGTGCGAGACTTGCCATATTCCCGACAAGATCGGCGATTTTTTATTTAACTGACCGCTGATAGCTCTATGCCTCCTATTGTCCAAGTTCAGAGGCTCACCAAGAAGTTCGGCGATTTCACCGCCGTCGACGGGGTCTCGTTCGAGATCGAGCAGGGAGAAATCCTTGGACTGCTCGGGCCCAACGGGGCCGGCAAGACGACCACATTTCAGATGTTGTTGGGGCTAGTGACGCCGACAGCCGGCTCGATCCGCATGTTCGGCAAGGATTTGGCGACGCACCGGGAAGAAATTCTGAGCCAGGTCAATTTTTCCTCCACCTATATTTCCATGCCCTATTCGCTGACGGCCGAGGAGAACCTCTGGGTGGTGGCGAAGCTCTATGGCCTTTCGAATATCGCGCGGCGCGTCGACGAGGTGGTCAAGAAGCTGGAGATGGAGGAGTTCCGCACGAAGCTGACGCGCAAGCTGTCGTCCGGGCAAATGACTCGGCTCACGCTGGCCAAGGCGATTCTGACGGAGCCGAAGATTCTCTTCCTCGACGGGCCCACGGCCAGCCTGGATCCGGATATCGCGCACAAGATTCGCGCGCTCTTGAAGGACGTGCGCCGGTCGGCCGGGTTGAGCATTCTCTACACGTCGCACAACATGCGCGAGATGGAAGAAATGTCCGACCGGATTATTTTCCTCCAAAAGGGCAAGGTGGTGGCGCAGGGGACGGCCCAGGAGATCACGGATCGGTTCGGCCAGCGGGACCTCGAAGAGGTGTTCTTGAAATTGGCCAGGGAGTCCTAGAGTCCCTCAAGTCGAAACATCGTCAAGTCAGGAAGAGGGCCGATTGGCGACTTGCAGACTGTGCAACTTTCAAACTTTTTGACTCACGATGAAACTTCATAGAATTCATGCCCTCATCACGAGGCACTTGTTTCTCTACAAGCGCAGCCTGCCGCGGTTGATGGAAATTTTCTACTGGCCCTTCCTGGACCTGGTCGTCTGGGGGTTCATCACGGTCTATTTGATGAAGTTCCAAGGCCAGTTACCCGGCGTCGTGACCTTTTTCCTGGGCGCGCTGATCCTGTGGGATGTCTTGTTCCGCGCCCAGCAGGGAATCACGATCTCGTTTCTGGAGGAAATCTGGTCCCGAAACCTGATGAACCTCTTCGCCAGCCCGTTGAAGCCCAGCGAGTTCCTCGCGGCAACCATGGTGCTCAGTGTGTTGAAGGTGGCGATGGTGTCCTGCGTGATGGTCGCGGCCGCCTACTTCTTCTATTCCTACAATGTGTTCATGATCGGCCTCTCGCTCGTGCCCTTCGTGCTGAACCTGATCGTCACGGGCTGGATCATCGGGGTGCTCACCACCGCGCTGATCATGCGCTTCGGGCAGGAGGCGGAGGTGCTGGCCTGGGGCATGGTGTTTCTCTTCCAGCCCATCTCCTGCGTCTTCTATCCGATGGATATTCTTCCCCGGTGGCTGCAAGTCATTGCCCAAGCCAATCCTGCGGCGCACGTCTTCGAGGGCATGAGAGCGGTGCTGAACGGAGGAGCGCTGCCGGTTGCGCATCTGGGTTGGGCGGTGGGGCTGAACTGCCTCTACCTCGTGACCATCATCGGGGTGTTCCACTGGACGTTCAGCATCTGCACAGAGCAGGGGTTGTTGGTGCGGGTCGGCGAGTGAGCGGCGGGGGGCAGGGCGGGGCAGGTGTCTTCGCCGCCGAGGACGCCTCCAGGCGCACCCAGCTAAGCCTTGCCCGCTCGAAGCCTGTAAACTCGGCCGCCAGCGGCCTCAAACAGTACAGGCTTCGCCCTTGCGTTCTAAGGAGTAAGGGCGCGGGCTGCGGCAAGTTGTGTCCCGCGCCTTCCGGCGATAGACGGCTCAGTCACCTACCCTGCCCCGCACCAAGGAGGAAGGGTGAATGAAGGGGAAATAAGCAAGTGAAGCAGGCACAGCTGGAACACAGGGAGGATATTGGCAACTGCTAAGTGACTTCAAGGGGATGAGAAATGGGCGAGATGAATCCAGAGAGCATGCTGAACTGTGATGACAAAGAGCTTATCGCCGAGATTAATAAAGCAGGGAATCGGCCTGATCATAGTGCAGCACTGTAGATGGCCGGCCGTGTTCGAAACGCCAATCGTATAGCTGACGCTAGACTCGTTGCTAGTCAAGCTGGACGCTTTCTAGCACGGGTGGGCGTAGCCGTTGCCGCAGTTGGTGCGCTGGCTACAGTGTTGCAGACCTGCCAGCTAAAGATGTCTGGAGCTTTTTCTGTTCCCCACCTGTTTGCGAGCAGGTCGCCACGACCCCGACGGAGGGGTGCTCCGCGGGGTCGTGGGGATGGTCTCTATGTTGGCCTGCCGTCTGCCGGCGCAGATTACTTGCCGTCTGCCGGCATTGTGTCCGTCGACCAGATCGGGCCCGTGTAGGGCTTGGCCTTGGGGGCCGGAGCTGCGACCTTCTTGGGCGGCTCGGGTGCGACCGTGTCGCTCGCCCAGATCTGATCCGGGTACTTCTTATCTTTCTTGTCCGCGACCTTGCTGGGCGGTGTGACGTCAGGCACACCCGCGAGTGAGGTCATGGGCAGGCCGACGGTGCCCAGCACCGCCACACACACCAACATGCCGATTGTCCGTTTCATGATGTCCCCTCCTTGGTTGCCGCCGGGGGTCCCCCCTCGGCTGGGCTAAAGGTTGCTGATGCATGCCTTATCGGACAAGTACTCACGGGACATAAGTCGAGGGTAGACTCGTGCAATCTGTGCGCATTTCCACTACAATCCTCTACCAACGGACAGTATTGGAGCGGTAGGTTCTCTATGGCGTTTCAGATGCCTTCGGTCGGTTGGTTGATCAGCTATCCCCGGATCAGGCGAACGGCGTTGGCCTATCGGCGGTTTACCAGCCGATCCGGCATCGGCGGCCTGCTCCTGAGCAATGGCTGGCTGCTGTTCCTGTTCCTGCTTGTGCTCCCCGTCACCTTTATGGGGGTTGAGGTGACCCACCGAGCCAAGACCGACTATTACCTGCTCACCGGTCCCAAAGGTGGCACCTACGACGTGGTGGCTCCTCGGTTGGCCGAAGTCCTCAATCGGCCGGATAAGCTGGAGCGGTTTCTCCATTTGAACATCGTGCCGGACTTCACGTTTCGGGAAACCTGCGGGTCGCTGGAGAATATCTTCTACATTGATCATGGGCTTGGGCAGATGGCTTTTGCCGAGGACGGCTTGCCTCTGCACTTCGAGCGAACCAGCGACTGCAAGCTGCCGATCGGCTCCGAACCGGTGAAGGACAAGGGAGTCCATAAAGAGATCCGCATGCGGGCGCTCATGCCCCTGTACAAGTCGCCGCTCCACATCGTGGCCAGAAAGAGCCTCGGTATCGCCGATGCGGACGACATTCCGCCCCACACCAAGACCTATTTGGGTCCGGAAGGGAGCGCGACCGCGTTTCTCGCGCACTTGGTGCTGGACCACTATGGCATCCCTGTGGAACGGATCGGGGAGAGTCTCGATTATGAGCAGGCAGCCCAGCAGATGCAGGAGGGCAAGATTGACGTAGGCTTCTTCTTATCCGGGCTGAAGGCCGGGGTGGGGAGCGCGCTGGCCCGCCATGAGGGAGAGTTCCATCTTTTGCGGGTGCAGCATGCCCAGGGGCTGACGATGCTCCATCCTTATCTCGTGGAGATCAAGATTCCCGGCGCCGCGTTCCGGGACACGTCCCAGGAGATCTCCACCATCGGCACCAATACCATCCTCGTGGTCTCCAACGAGTTGAGCGATCTGGAGGCCTATGAGATTGCCGGGAAGATCGATCGCAACGTGCAGGACATTCTCCAGGGGATTCCGCTCAACTATGCCAAGCTGGCGGACATGGACCCTCGCAAGGGTCTTTATTACACGCTGCACGAGGGGGCGGAGCGGTTCTACGACCATGACCCGCCGTTCTTTCTCGATCCCCGGACACTGGCCGGCATCGGGACGTATCTCTCGCTCCTGTTCGCCGTGTTTACCCTCTCGTCGCAATTCGTCAGGGATTATCTGGTCCACCGCTTCCTCTACTCGGTGGATCGGGCGGTGAGGGCCTTTAAGGTCACGCCCAACCAGCCGGCCTCGAAGCGCTATCACCACTATATCTACCGGCTGAAGCACAAGGCATTGAACCTATTGAAGGACGAGCAGATCAGGCTGGAAGATTTCAAACGAATAGATGAATACATCAAGGGCCACTCGTAGCAGGATGTTGAATTCTGAAAACTAGAGTGGCTTGCCGGAGCGTTCTTTCATCCGGTCGAGGCAGGTTTTGTCGAGCTGGACGAAAATGGCCTTTTCCTGCGTGACCGTGACGGTGCCTGGTGCCTGCCCTTTCATTTTCTTGACCCATTTCCTTCTGGTGTAGATCACGTCTCCCTTCCCGCTCTTCTTCAAATCGCTATAGAGCAGCGCCAGCGTGGCCGCGTCCCGGATCGTCTCGTGGGGGGGATCGGCGCCTTTCTCCAGCCGCACGACGACGTGGGAGCCGGGCATGCCGTGGGCATGGAGCCACAGGTCGTCGCTATGGGCGAATTTGAAGGTGAGATCGTCGTTCTCGCGCGCATTGCGGCCCACATAGATCGCCAGTCCGTCCGTCGAGGTGAAGCGCCGGAACGGACCGGACCGCTGTTCCGGCACGCGCCTGGCCCCTGACGGCCGAAGCCCCGGTGGTCTCCGCTCGCCGCCCTTGTCGGCCGTCGGAGGCCGCCAGTCGCCTTGTTCAAGGGTCTTGCGCTCCTCGTGCAATGCTGCGAGCTCCTTCTCGGTCGCGGCCAGCCTGGGTTTGATCTCCTTGTCGGCCGCCAGGTATTTCCGGTGCTTCTTGAAGTAATCGTCCATGTTGGCTTGCGGGCCTTTCGCAGGGTCTAGGGGCAAGGTCAGCTCCGGCATGGCCGGGTCGAAGTAGTCGATCAGCACCGCGTGCGGCTGGCCTTTGGCGATCTGTCCCAGATTGGCCTTCAGTAACTCGCCGTAGCGGGCGTATTCGCGGTACCGGTCGGCCTTCGCCAAATCTTCGCGAAGGGCTTCGATGCGCCGCGCCGTTTTCTTGATGCTCTTGCGGAGTTCAGCCGCGCGTCGCTGCCGCAGGCTCGTCAGCGCGAGGCTCTCTTCTTTTTCCTGGTACCGTTGATCGAGGGCGTGGGACCGGGGGAAGGGCTGGCCGGTGGCCGGATCGGCGGGCAGGCTGGTTTCCGCCGCTTCCCTGCCGGCTTGGGGTTTATGGATCGGCGCCCGATAGGGCCGCCCCGCCTGTTTCTGGCCGGTCTCCAGCGAGGTCAGAATTTTGCCGTCCGCATCCAGCAAGCACAGATCGGCGCTGCGGCCTGTCAGTTCGGCGACCAGGGTGCAGGGACCGGCCCGCGTCGTCAAACTGAGGCGGACGATCCGGTCGCCGGGCACTTGGTCCAATCCGTCGATGTGCGCGCCCTGGATATGGGCTCGCAGAAACTGGCAGAAGGGCGGAGGGCTGGCTGGATTCGGCGGCCGCCGACTGAGCAGGTGAATGCGCGCGGTGTCCGGATCGGCAGAGCAGAGCAGGAGGAGGGTGCGCCCAGGCGTGCGAATTTCCAGGGTGATGGCACGAGGCGTCGGCTGAAAGACCTTCTGGACCCAGCCGTCGGCGAGCGCCGGTGCGATCTCTTCGATGACGGATGCCAGTTCCTTCGCAGTCAGGCCCACGGTCTCCTCCGCCGCTCAGCGCGGGAGGGGCTGAGGATCCGCCGGGTCCAAATCAAGCCACTGGGCATGGGCTCCCGTGCGGTGGGCGGTGTCTGT
>JBJTAZ010000092.1:0-2981 GCA_046091085.1 Nitrospiraceae bacterium | reverse complement strand
GAACCGCTGTGACGGTGTCGGGAGGCGAAGGGGTGACGGTGAGGGTAGGGCAGGGCGGCGAATCCTATGCGCCGCCGCTTGTTGTGAGCGGGGCCTTGCGGGTTCAGCGCGGGAAGGGACAGGGTGGCCTGACGTTGGTATAGGGCATAGGTCCTGGAGACTACGGCCTGGACCTTCAGCGCTTCGGGATGCCAGGCCGCATTCATCTCGGCCGGCACCACGCCCCTGACATACTCCTCCACGTCCACGTGGTTGACGACCGCCAGGCCACCCTGTCCCTTCCCGCGCTGAACCCGCAAGGCCCCGCTCACAACAAGCGGCGGCGCATAGGATTCGCCGCCCTGCCCTACCCTCACCGTCACCCCTTCGCCTCCCGACACCGTCACAGCGGTTCCGACGGCCAGCGCCTCGCAGTTGAGACTCATCGTCCCATCCGGCAAGGCGGCAATTGTGACGGAGTCCGAAAAGGTGCGTTCCTGGCTTCCATTCCACTGCACCGACAGGCGCCGCTCGGCGGAAATCTGGATGCGTGGCGCATCCTGGGCCAGCAGCACACGGATCGCATCGTCGGCGTGAACACAAGCAGGCAGCGCCATGGCCAGCATGAAGCAGCCGAGCAGGAAGGCGTTCGGGCGGCGCATCATCGTTTGGAGAGCAGGTAGAACAGGAGGCTGGCTACCAGGCTGATTAGGATGCTGGTGGCCAGGGGAAAGTAGAACGTCACATGGTCCCGTTTGATCAGCAGGTCGCCGGGGAGTTTGCCGAACCAATTCAACCAGCTTGGGCTTCCGTCCGCGGACCACTTTCCGGCCGCCAGCAGACCTGCCCCCAACAACGCGAGCAGGCCGCCGCTCACTAGCAGCAGCTTTCCCAGACCGCTCCAATCTTGCATCGTTACCGCACCAACAGTTCGGCAATCTGGACGGCGTTCAGCGCCGCTCCCTTCCGGAGATTGTCCGCCACCACCCACAGATTCAGTCCGTTGGGAATGGACTCATCCTCACGGATTAGACCCACATAGACGTCGTCCTGCCCGGCTGGAAGCAGGGGCATCGGGTACAGGGCGTGGGCCGGATCGTCGTACAGCTGCACCCCCGGCGCGGTCGAGAGGATCGCCCTGGCTTCGTTGGCCGTCAGCTTCCGCTCCGTTTCGATATTCACGGCCTCCGAATGGCCGATATACACCGGCACCCGGACCGTGGTGGCCGTGACCCTGATGGAGGCATCGCCCATGATCTTTCTGGTCTCATGGAGCATCTTCATCTCGTCCTTCGTTTACCCCGTCGGCAGACACTCGTCGATATGGGGGAGGCAGTTGAAGGCGATCTGATGGGGATAGACCTTCGGGTCCGGCTGCCCGAAGGTGAGGAGCACCTTGGATTCCTCCATCAGCTCTTCCATGGCCTCCTTGCCGGTCCCCGACACGGACTGGAACGTGGTCACGACGATCCGCTGGATGCGCGCCTCGTCGTGTAGCGGCTTCAACGCCACGACCATCTGGATGGTGGAGCAATTCGGATTCGCAATGATGCCCTTGTGCCCGGCCACATCGTGAGGATTCACCTCCGGCACCACCAGCGGCACATCCTTGTCCATCCGCCAGGCGGCGCTGTTGTCGATCACGACCGCACCGGCTTTCACCGCGATCGGCGCATATTCCTTGCTGACGTCGCTGCCGGCCGAGAAGAGCGCGATGTCGATGCCGGCAAAGGAATCCTTCGTCAGTTCCTTGACCGTCACGTCCGATCCGCGAAACGACACCGTGCCGCCGGCTGAACGGGACGAGGCCAGCGGGTGCAGCGTCTCCACCGGGAACTTCCGCTCCTCCAGCACCTGGATCATCTCGGCCCCGACCGCGCCGGTCGCACCGACCACCGCCACCTGATAGGCCGCTTTCTTGTTCAGCATGACCACACCCTAGACTGCAATAAGACGAATGCGATGATTGAAGGTATCGGCGATATACACATTGTCTTGTTCGTCGATCGCGACACCGAAGGGATAGTTCAGGCTGCTCTCGTGAGGCGGCCCTCCGTCCCCATGAAACCGAGCCATGCCGTTGCCCGCGACGAGTGTGATGATCTTCTTCCGCCGATCCCATCGCCGGATCAGATGGCTGTCCGAATCCGTCACCAGGATATGACCCTCCCGATCCAAGGCGATCCCGTAAGGACGGGACAGGCTCGTCGAGAATTCCTGCGGGTGCCCCTGGTACCGGTACTCGCCCCCGTCCCCCGCCACCGTCGCAATGAGACCGGTGGACAGGTCAACCTGGCGGATCCGTCCGTTGAACGTGTCTGCCACGTAGAGCATACCATCGGGACCAAGGGCCAGGCCACTGGGTCCGGCCAGGCCCGATTCCTTGGCCGACACCCCATCCCCCGTATAGGCCGCTTGTCCTGTGCCGGCGACCGTCGTAATCACGCCGGTCTGCCCGTCCACCCGCCTCACCCGGTTGTTGCTCTGATCGGCAATGAACAGGTTTCCCTGGTCGTCCAGCGCCAGCGCGCAGGGCTCGTTCAAACAGGCGGCGGTCGCAGCCCCCCCGTCCCCAGAACAGCGATGCTGGCCCGTGCCGGCGACCGTCGTGATCAGGCCGGTTTGCGCATCCACCCGCCGCACCCGGTGGTTCATCGTGTCGGCGATATAGAGATTTCCCTGACGATCCAGCGCCACGGCGGAGGGAAAGTTCAATGTCGCCTGTGTCGCAGGCCCTCCGTCCCCTTCGAACCGGCCGGACTTGGATGTCGTTCCCACGACAAACCGAACGGTCCCGCTCAGGTCGCCCAATTGGGCGAATTTCTCCGGCATGGCCTGGTTCGACCCGCCGAGCGGATCGTCGTCGAACGGAACCTCCTCTGCCGACACGCTGACCGGAACCGGCGCCTCGCCGCTCGGGCGCCCGGCCACCGTGCCGATGATACCGCTCGCCAGGTCTACCCTGCGGATCACGTGATTTTCACTGTCCGCAATATAAAGGC
>JBJTAZ010000091.1:0-6639 GCA_046091085.1 Nitrospiraceae bacterium | reverse complement strand
ATCCTGGCCTCGTTCTTCGCCGGAGCGCCGACCTATTTGTTTTACGGGCAGCGGCTGATCCAGTTTCCGCTGGGCATCTTCGGCGTGGCCCTGGCCACGGCCATCCTGCCGACCCTCTCCCAGCAGGCGGCCCGCGGCTCGTTCACGGAATTGCGCGAGACGCTGGGCTTCGGCTTGCGCATGATCCTGTTCATCATTCTCCCCGCGATGGTGGGCTTGATGCTCTTGCGGGTGCCGATCGTCCATCTCTTTTTCGAGCACGGGACCTTCACGGCGGCGGACACTGATGCCACGGCGACGGCTCTGCTTTGTTATGCGGTGGGCTTGTGGGCCTTCGCCGGAGTGCGGATCGTCGTCGCGGCCTTCTACTCGATGCAGGATACGAAGACGCCGGCGATGGCCGCCGTCGCGGGGGTCGTGGGCAATCTGGCCTTGTCGCTGGCCTTGATGGGGCCGCTCCAGCATGCGGGGCTGGCGCTGGCCACGGCCCTGGCCTCCATGCTGAACGGGACCATTCTGGTGACGGTGCTGAACCGGCGGCTGGGCGGCATTGATTGGGGCTCCGTGGGCCGGTCGGCCGGACGCAGCTTGGTGGCGCTGGCGCCGGTCGTGCTGGCCTCCGCCTGGGTGGCCGGCGCGGCGGTCTGGACGCATCAGGGCGACTGGACCGCCAAGACGGTCATGCTGCTGGTGGGCGTCGGTTTGAGCGTGACCGGCTACTTCGGCGTCCACGCGCTGATGCGCTCGCCGGAATTGGACGTGGCCTGGAGTCTGGTGCAACGAAAGTTGAGGAGCCGGAGATGACACCACAAACGCAGATATACAGGAATCGCTTGGGCCAATGCCTCGCCATCTTCAAGACGCGCTGGGGCTGGGCTTCGGTCGCTGCCTCTCCGCTGGGCGTCTGTGCTCTGCGGTTGCCGGAATCCAGCCGGTCGCGATTGGAAGCCTCGTTGCGGCGGGACCATCTGCTGGATGGGACGCTAGGCGGTACGGGTGCCGGAACCGAATCCGGAGCCGCTCTGCGGCACCTGAAGGCCGCGCAGGCGTCGCTCGTTCGATACCTTGCGGGTGATCGGCTGCCCTTGCGGCTGACGCTCGACGCGGCCGGCGGCACGCCGTTTCAGCAAGCGGTCTGGCGCGCCTTGCAGAGGATTCCCTATGGGGCGGTGCGGTCCTACGGCTGGGTGGCTCAGGCGATCGGCCGGCCTCATGCCTCGCGCGCCGTGGGCGGGGCCTGCGGGGCGAATCCGGTGCCGATCCTGGTGCCCTGCCATCGGGTCGTCGCGGGCAACGGCTCACTCGGCGGATTTTCCTGCGGGCTCGACGCCAAAGAGCGGCTGCTCAAGCTCGAGGGGAGCTGGGCGCAAGTCCGGCCAAAGAAGAAGCCGGCGCGGCGATGAAAGCCGTGCTCCAACGTGTCAGCCGCGCCTCGGTCACGATCGAAGGACAGGTCGTCGGCCAGATCGGCGCCGGGCTGCTCGTGCTGCTTGGCGTGGCCAAGGGAGATGGGGAGGACGACGTCCGGTACCTGGTCGAGAAGCTCTCCACGCTCCGCATCTTCAGCGACGAGGCAGGCAAGATGAATCTGTCGGTCGGCGACACAAATGGAGCGCTGCTGGTCGTTTCGCAATTCACGTTGTTGGGCGACACGACCAAGGGGCGGCGACCCGGCTTCGATCAGGCCGCGCCGCCGGACCTCGCCAAGCCGCTCTATGAACAGGTAGTCGGCGGGCTCAAGGCCCGCGGGCTGTCGGTGGCCACCGGAGTCTTCGGCGCCCACATGGCGGTCGAACTGGTCAACGACGGGCCGGTGACGTTCATCGTGGACAGTTGCGGGGGGCGATCGTCCGAGCCGGGCTAAAGTCCGCGGCGCTTGTGCCGATACAGGAGACAGACAGGGCAGTCGAGGCGGAACGAATCGAATCGCTTGCGGACGGCGAAGGAGCTTGGTATAGAAGGGACGGTTGTCGAGGGAGGTGGCCATGGAGGTTCGGATATCCGAGCATCACCCGTTGCGCCGGCTCTTCGGGGCTCTGACCGAGAAGAGCTTCACCGAACACCTCGGCTGGCCCGATCTCAACGTCACGGAGTACGTCTCCAACCTCCTCGTCGAGTTCACCGACATGGATCACCTGTACCGCATCCGGAACGAGCGGGGGGAACAGGTCGAGGCCCTGGTGGACCTCCTTTACGAATCCGAAGTGCTGCACGGGGCCCAGTCCCTCGATCAGGAACGCGACGTCCACCGGCACATCGGCGACTTCACCCTCTTCATGGCCGGTCTCTTTCCCGAATATCTGCGCCGGCTGAAGACGGCCGGGCTGATCTACCACAAAGACTTCCTCGTGGATTATGTGAAGACCGGGAAACGGTCCTACGGCATCGTCGCGCAGTTGGAAGATAAGCCCGACGCGGACGGTCCTCCGCTCTACCGAAAACTCTCCGAGAACTTCGAGCTCTGCGTGGCGGGCCTGGGCTTCGTCCGTGGCGACCTCGACCGGATGCAGAACCCGTCGTATCACACCGCCAAACGCCTCCTGCTGAATTGACGAAGCCGCGCGCCTCCCGATCACCTCTCATACTGATTCACGGCGGCGCCGGGGCCGGTCCGATGACGGGACCTCAACGAACTTGCCTTGCCGAAGCCTTGCGCCTTGGGCATGGGCTGCTCCGTGAGGGAGCCGCGGCCCTCGATGCGGTGGAGTCCGCGATCCGCCTGCTGGAGGCCTCGGGTCTCTTCAACGCCGGGGCCGGAGCCCGTCTGCAATTGGACGGGACCCGCCGCATGGACGCCTCGATCATGGAAGGGAAGGGGCTCAAAGCCGGGGCCGTCGCCGGCATCGAACTGGTGCGCCATCCCATCACCGCCGCCCGCCTGGTCATGGAACAGACGGACCATGTGCTGCTGGTCGGGGCGCCGGCCACGGCTTTTGCGCGGCACTTCAAACTGGCGAGACAGGCCAGCCCCACGTCGGAACAACGTCGAGCGTTGCAGGCGGACATCCGGAAGGTCGGGCGACGAGCTTCCGCGGGCAGCACCTTGCGTCTATTCAACGCCCTGGCCCGCAAGCGGAAGGCCGGGCTGGAAACGGTGGGCGCGGTGGCGCTCGATCGCACCGGCACCCTCGCCGCCGGCGCCTCCACCGGCGGCATTGCGCTCATGCTGCCGGGGCGCGTGGGCGACACGCCGCTGATCGGCTGCGGGGTTTATGCGGATAACGGAGCCGGCGCCGTCTCCATGACCGGCATCGGAGAGGGCATCATCCGCCTGGCCCTGGCCAAGGCGATTACCGACCGGATGGCCTCAGGCAAGCCTCCGGCTGAAGCCGTCCGGCATCTGTTGCGAGAGCTGGGGGCGCGCATCCGGGGGCAGGCCGGCGCGTTGGTCCTGGCTCCGGACGGACGGTTCGCCATCTGCCACAACACGCCGCACATGATGGCCGGCTGGTGGAACGGACGGGGAAAGCCGATGGTGAAAGACCGCTTCGGATAGGTTCAGGCTAAGGTTGAGGTTGAGAGGTGCGCTCCGGTCTTCTAAGCCTGAACCTCAACCTTGACCTAGGCGGCGAATGCAATGAGCCGAGTGTTGTTCCATCTCGCCTTTCCCGTCACCGATCTCGCCGCCACGAAAGCGTTTTACGTGGAGGGGCTGGGCTGCACGCTCGGCCGCGAGTCCGAGTCCGCTGTCATTCTCGGATTGGCCGGGAATCAGATCGTGGCGCATCTGGTCAAGGAAGGGACGCAGAACCAGCAGGGCATCTATCCACGGCACTTCGGCTTGATCTTTCCGTCGGAGCAGGAGTGGCAGGCGTTGGCGGATCGGGCGAAGGCCGGGGGCCTGACATTTTATCAAGAGCCGCGACGACGCTACGAAGGTCGGCCGATCGAACATTGCACGTTCTTTCTGGAAGACCCCTCGCGCAATCTGCTCGAATTCAAGTGGTACAAGCACGAGTCCGCCATCTTCGGCGAGCGGGATGTTTCGCTGATAGGCGACAGGAAAGAGCCCGACTAGCCCGGACCCTATCTCCCGTCAATTCATCCAGCGCAGGATTTGCGCCTGGCGATGGGCCAGGTAGGGCGTGATCTTGAGCGGGTCGTGGCGCAGGGGCGACGGAAGCATCGCCGCCAGCAACGCCGCTTCTTCGGCGGACAATGTCGCCGCCGGCTTGCCGAAATGATGTTGGGCCGCCGCCTCCGCGCCATACACCCCCCGCCCCCACTCGGCGACGTTCAGATAGATTTCCAGGATGCGTTTCTTGCTCAGATGCCGTTCCAGCGAGCGGGCGATGAGCGCCTCGTGGGCCTTGCGCAGAAGGGTTTTGTCGGACGAGAGGTAGAGGTTTTTGGCCAGTTGTTGGGTGATCGTGCTTCCGCCGCGTGCGAGCTTGCCGGATTTGAGGTTGCGGAGGGTCGCCTCCTGGATGCCGCCCCAATCGAAGCCTTCATGCTCGAAGAACGAGGCGTCTTCGGACACGATGACGGCCTTCTGCAGATGGGGAGAGATGCGGGACAGCGGCACCCAGGCCCAACGGGGCGTGAACGGCCGATCCAGCTTCCGCGCCTCGGCGACGCGGGCTTCGATGAGGGCGGTCGAGGCTGGAAAGGTCTTGGCCAAGGCGGGAATGTCGGGAAAGGTGATCCACCAATAGCCGGCGAGCCCGCCCAGGAGCAACGAGACGAGCGCCAGCAGTCGAACCAAGGTTCGCGCCAGCCAGCGGCGGACATTTGACTTACCCATGGGCGGATGATACAGGAGAAGCCGTCAGCTTTCAGCCATCAGCCCCATTGGCCGCACCATGAAAATCCTCACAGCCGAATTTCTCCGCAGTTGCGTCAAGCCGGAGGACTTTCCCAAGGACCGGATGCCCGAGGTCGCGTTCGTCGGGCGGTCGAACGTGGGGAAATCGTCTTTGATCAATTCGCTGCTCAACCGCAAGAGCCTGGCGAAGGTCAGCCGGACGCCGGGGAAAACCCGCGCCGTGAACTTTTTCCACGTGGCCACGGCCGACCCAAGCCTGAAGCATTTTTACCTGGTGGATCTGCCGGGCTACGGGTACGCGAAGGCCTCCAAATCGGCGATTGCCGAGTGGGGGCCGATGATCGAGCGGTATATCACGAGCCGGCCGGAACTCCGCGCGGTCTGCCTGCTCCTGGAGTCGCGCGGCATCGAGGACCGCGACCTCGCCACGTACGCCTGGCTCTGCGACCATGTGATGCGGCCGGTGCTGGTGTTGACGAAGAGCGACAAGCTGACGCGCAGCGAGCGAGGCGCCAGCCTGGCGGCTGTCCGCGAGACGTTCCGGTTGTCGGAGGCGGATCGGTGCGTGCCCTATTCCTCGGTCACGCACGATGGGCGGGACGAACTGCGGCAGGCGATCCGTACATTACTGAGTGCCTAGCTATAAGTTTTGAGTTGTTCGTTCACGCCAAGCGTACACTCAAAACTTCACGTCGATAAACGCCTTGTTCTTCAGCTCCTTGATCATGTTCTGGAACCCGTCCTCGTTCTTCTGCCGATAGACCAGCCCCTGGATCTCGGCTCGGACTTCGGCGAACGGCCGGAAGCCTGGCGGGACCTTCTCGTCCAAACGGAGGATGTGCAGGCCCTGGGGTGTTTCGACCGGCTCGCTGATTTGTCCGACTTCCAGGGCTGCGAGGGCCCGCTCGATCGGAGGCAGCAGTTCCCCCTGGCGGACGAAGCCGAGCGCCCCGCCCTTTGTCGCTTCCGGGCCGTCCGAATAACGCAGGACCATGTCGGCGAACTCCGCCCCTTGCTTGATCTCGGCGTAGGCGGTCTGGGCTCTGGCGCGGACTTGGGCCCGGTCTTCGTTGGATCGTGGAACCAGCAGGATCTGGCTGCTCCGGTATTCGTCCGGCAGCAAGAACCGGCTTTGATGCTGCATGTAGTAGCGCTGCAACTCGATTTCCGACACCAACAGCACGCTGCGCACTTCGCGGTCCACGACCTTCAGCAGCATGAGTTGTTCTCGGACTCCGCGCAGGACGGTTGCATCGTTCTCGTCGACTTTCTCCCCCTGGCGACGCATTTCCTTGATGGCGGATTTCACTTCCTCGTCCGTCACGTCCACTCCGCGGGTCTTGGCGAGCTGCAGCTGGAGCCTCGTCTCGATCATCCGGGTCAAGGCCTCCAGCTCGGTCTGCCGGATGCGGCGCGCGAGGTCGGCGCCATGGTGCTGCGCGCGGAGGCGGGCCTCGGCCGCTTCCGTCTCCGCCTTGACTTCCGAAAACATGATGAGCTCGCTGTTGACGATCGCCACGATGCGGTCGGCGATGACGGCGGCATCCGCCGGCTGGAGCATGGCCAAGTGGGAGATGAGGACGAGGATCGTCAGACCCGCCGAAGCCCGAAGGGCCAGGCGGAGGAGGGACCGGCGAGGTCTGTGCGTTGAGACGATGCCTGACACCATGGAGCGAACACGATCCGCCCGGTCCGCCGGCCGGATGCCGGCCGATCCGGAGCGGAACCCGCTCGGGAGCCGGAGCGGCAGGCGGCGGCCCGGCATCCTCGGTAACGAAGCGGGAGGCATCGGGCATCCGGAGGGCGGCCGCTCCCCGCAGCTTCGCGAGCAGGGCTTCGAACTGTTGGCGCTGCTTTTCCGCATAGAGTTCCTG
>JBJTAZ010000090.1:0-6202 GCA_046091085.1 Nitrospiraceae bacterium | reverse complement strand
CACAGGGGCAGGGCTTGGGCCGACCGCTCCACCGTCACGACTTCACCTTCGACCCCGCGCAGGGCTTCGGCGGAGTGCAGCCAATCCAAGACCGCCAGGGCCGTCGTGCCGATTCCGCCGCCGAGATCCAGGACTCTGAATCGCGCGGCTTTCCTCGGCCCCGGCCCTGGCTCGGCCGCGGAAGGCAGGGGCATCTCTTCCAGCAAGATGCGGACTTTGGCGAGGTTCACCGGGAGGTAATAGGCCAGATAGGCGGCCCGCAACCGTTCCTGATCCAGGTAGGAGGATTGCAGTCCCTGCCGTTCGCGGGTGAAGAGCTGCGAGAGCGCTTCGACGCCCTGGCACAGATACGGCAACCTGGCCTCCAGGGCCTCCGGGTCGGCCAGCCCGGCCACCGATTCAAGGACGTGCAGGAGGGACGCTGAGAGGGATTGTGCCATGCCGATAAGTTGACCCCTAGAAAGACCCTAGTGTATCTTGAGGCAACCAGGAGACATCATTATGACCGACACGATCATGCAAGCCTATATCGCCGTCGAACGGGCGATGGAGCAATACAACCAGGTGCTCGAAGCCCATGTGAAAGCCCTTCGGGCAGTCGAGGCCGCCGACGCCACCAAGCTTGAGCGGATGACCCACGGAGCCAGGGCCATGCGAGACAGCAGCTCGATCTATCTCTCCTACGCCAAGTTCATTGCCTACGGCATGCCCGACAGCGAGGAGATGATCCAGGACGACATCCAGAGCTGAGGCGTCGTTCGTTTCCACCCCCTGCCTCACGCTTCGCACACAACGAGTTAGACAGCTCAAAAACGAAGAGCCCGATCCCAGACGGGATCGGGCTCGTGTGTTGCAGACCCTTCGGCCGCTCAGATGTTCTGCATGAAGTGCGACACGGCGCCCTGATCCACGTCGGTGCCCATGATCGCGGACAACGGCACGTTGGTGGACTTCTTGCCGGTCAACCCGGATTCGACCTCGTCCACGATCAGCTCCACCGGCATGGACTGGCCGCCGTACACGTGCGGGCCCGCAATGATCTTGGCCTTGGAGTGGCCGTAGATGGCCGTCGCCACTTCCTTCGCCAGCCAACCCACGTAGTTGAATTCGGGAATGACGATCAGCTTGGTGTTCTTGCAGAGCTGCCGCAATTCCTGAGTCGGGAACGGCCGGAGCGACCGCACCTTGATCAGGCCGACCTTGACGCCCTTCTCCGCACAGAGCCGCACGGCTTCGCGCGATTGCGCCGCCGCGCTGCCTGAGGCGATGATCACGGCTTCGGCATTGTCCATGTTCTCAGCCGAGCAGAGGCCGCCCATGAGCTTGTTGATGTACTTGCGGGACCGTTCTACCGCCGCCCAGACTTCCTGCTGCCAGACCGCGTGGATGTTATAGGCCATGAAGTTGGATTTCTGCACGGGGGCGTCGCGGGACAACCGGGCCGGCGGGTTTTCCGCATCCAGCACCGGCACCGCACCGCGCCAGGCTTCCCGCGGCGGCAGCTTGATGCCCTTCTCCTGCATGTGCACGTAGCCGCGCGCGTGCGTCACGAAGAAGCCGTCGCAGCAGACGCCGACCGGCAGGGTCACGTCGTTCATTTCGCTGATGATGAACGCCTTCATGATGAAATCGAACATATCCTGCTGGTTTTCGGCGTGGAAGACGATCATGCCGCAGTTCAGCAGGTAGGAGACTTCGATGTTGTCAGGCTGGATGGCCAGCGGGGCGTTGACAACGCGGCAGGTGAACATGCAGACGGCCGGCAGCCGATGGCCGGGGCAGGAGGCGATCGGCTCGATGCCCCGCAGCGTGCCCGGGCCCGCCGTCGCCGTGAAGCAGCGCACGCCCGCGCGGGAGGCGCCGGCGATCGCGGACATCACGCCATATTCCTCTTCGCCCCGGTAATATTCCTTCACGTACCCTTCGCCGTAGAGCACGCCGATGAGCTGCATGGTCTCGCTCTGCGGCGTGATCGGATAGGCGATGGACAGGTCCACGTTCGAGCGCCGCACGGCCTCCTTGGCCGCTTCGCTCCCCGTGATGAACTCCTTGGTCCGCGGCGCCTCGAAGAACATGTATTCGGGCGTGACCACCCGCTGTTTCTTGGCTTCGGCGTGCGGGTCCTTCTTGACCTCGGTGGGCTTGGGAGCCGCCACGCTGGTGATCGGATCGCCCTGCGGATTGGTTTTGACTTCGGTTTCCACGGACTCGCTCATCGTTGCACCTCTCTGTGTATCGGTCAGGTCTGCGACCTTACCCTTCGCGCTTCATCTGTTCCGGCTTGTGACCGAACGCCTCGGCGCCGGCCGTACTGCCCGGCGTGGGCATGAACACCAGCGGGTTCGTGTGGGTCTTGCCCCCGTGGACCTTCGACTGGGTGCCGGTGAACCGAACGTTCTCGCCGTTGTCCGGCAACTTGAGGCCCATCTGCTCGCGCACACGCTTGAATATCTGGGCCACCTTCCTGAGCTTGGCCGCGTCCGCGTCCCGGATCGTGAGCATGGCGTCTTCGTGGCCTTGCTCCGCGCAGATCGCGCTGGTGCAGCAGTTCGTCCCGGCCCGGATCATCTTCAGGGTCAGGTTGGCATAGTGGCAATGGACGCCGATGAAGATGCAGGCCTCGATCTTGTTACCCCAGATCGTCAGGTTCGGATGGTTCGGGTTGATCACTTCCTCGTGGTCGATCTTCGGGTACTTGGGCCGATAGTCCGGCATGGGGATGATCAATACTTCCGGAATCTGGGCCGCGATCTCCAACACCGCCTTGGCCTTCTCCACCGCATGCTCGTTCCAGGCCCAGAGGACCATGGGACCGGGGAAGAGGGTGGCGTTCGGGCTCGTCAGCATCTTCCGGGCGATCTCTTCGATCACCTTTTCTTCGTTGGGCTCCAGGAGGCCATACATGAGCCCCTGCCCGGGATCGGGGAGCATGACGCCCAGCTGGGCGGCTGAGGGAGGATGGAACCCGGCCGGGCCGGGTACGATGATACGTTCCTGCTTTTGCTCCGTCGTCTTCACGCGTGCTGTCTCCCTTTACCCGACCACCGGACTGGCCAGTTTTGCCGTGGTGCTCTTTTCGCCATAGACGATGTTGTCGGTGATGGCCGCATTGGGCAATTGGTCGATCATGATCATTTTGATCGCGTTGTGCTTGGCCATGTTATCGCAGACCCAAACGCACTGGGCGCATCCCTTGCACCGGTCCACCGCCACATAGGCCGCGCCGTACTTGTAACCCTTTTCTTTGCCGGCCTGGTCGTTGTAGAGAATCGTGTTCGCTTCGGGGCAGAACTGCGTGCAGAGCTTGCAGCTCGTCTGCGCGCAAATGTCGACATTGATATCGGCCACAAGATACATGGGGGTTCCTCTTTTTTATGACGGTCAGGCTCTCGCTGCGGCTGCGGCAGTCGCTTCCGCTTTCTTGGCGGCCTTGCTGATTTCGTCCCAGCCGTGCTGAGCCGCAAAATCCCAGCCGGCCTTGATCACTGCCACGTTCTTATCGATCAGCTCCTGCTTCTTTTTGAACTTCCGTTCCACCACGCTGTCCAGGGCCGCGGTGCCGCCCGACACGACAAACCCCTTCCCGAGGAACCTGTCTTTCACCGACTGCTACAACGCTACAATGGTGGTCAGGCCGGTGATGCAGCCAATCGCGCCCATCAACGCCATGTTGGTCGCCAGGTCCATCCCGGCCACCTCCAACGACAGCTTCGTCGCGGGCAGGTAGTAGAGCTTCGCGCGGCGCTCCTCCAACTCGCGAGCCTGGTCCTTGTGCAGTTTCATCGGGCCATCGTTGTTGATCAACGCCACGCCGTCCTCCTTCAGCCCGAAGTAGAAGGGCATCGTGTAGGACTTGCCGTGCGTGATGACCTGCGGGTGGAAAATGATGATGATGTGCGGGAACGTGATTTCCCCGATCTCGTAGATCGGCTCGTCCGACACCCGCACGTAGCTTTCGACCGGCGCCATCCGCTTTTCGGAGCCGTAGAACGGGACGATCGTGCTTTCGCCGCCCGCGTTGATGACGGCCGTGCTCAGGATGTGCGAGCCGGTGACGACACCCTGTCCCCCGACCCCGGCCATCCGAATGTTGAAGCGCTTCGCCATCGCATCCTCCTTAGGTTCTGCTGCCGCGCCCGCTTAGGCCTTGGTGACCGCCGCCGCCGGCTTCGGCAGAAACTCCTTGTATCCGTAACGCTCGCCGAGGACTTGCTTGGCCTCGTCGGTGATGTATTCGGAGAACTGGTAGCGGTCGCCTTCCACGTTCTTGGCGTCTTCCATGACCTTGTCCGTGGGAATGGCGTATTCGATGTTGCAGGAGGTATAGGCCTGAATGTAGGTGGGGCCGATCTCGCGGGCGATCAGTACCGCCTTCTTGATCACGGCTTCAACCCGCCGCGGGTTGTTCGGCACGACGGTCGCCACGTAGGCGCAGCCGGCGCTCTTGGCCATGGCGAGCATGTCCATCTTCTCGAACTTCTTGCCGAGCGGGGCCATCTTGAGCACGGCGCCCTTGTTGGTCATGCCGCTCTCCTGGCCGCCGGTGTTGCCGTACACCTCGTTGTCCAGCATGATCGTCGTGAATTTCTCTTTCCGGAACCAAGAGTGGAGCGTGCAGGAGAACCCGATGTCGGCCATGCCGCCGTCGCCGGCCATCACGACCACATCCTTGGGCTTGTCGCCGAAGCGCAGCCGCAGCCCGCGCGAGAGACCGCTCGCCACGCCGTTCTGGTCGCCGTAGTTGCCGTAGACGAAGGGAATCGCGGCCTGCGAGATGGCCAGGCGGCCGCAGCCCGCCGTGCCGACCGTAATGGTATCCTCCGGATTCGGGAAGGAGATCATCGCCAGGCGGATAAAGAGCGTCATGGCGCAACCGGCGCACATGGGATGCTCTTCCAAGATTTCCTTGAAGCTCCCCATCTGCGAGACGGTCGTCTTCTTGCCGAAGGGACCGTGCTCCACCATGTCTTTATATTCTTTGGGCATGAATTTATCGAAGCCCGGAGCGAATTTCACATAATCGAGACTCATCTGACTACCTCCCTGTCTATGCCGGCCATCAGGCTTCCGCCGGCCCGTCGGTTACCTTCTGCTTTGGTCAATGCTTTCCAAACAACGCCTGCACCCGTGAAAAGACTGAAACAGTAAGCTTCCCGGAGACTTTGGCGTGGCCGAGTCTAGCAAAGCGTCTCGAAGATTGTCAATTGCTAACATCCCTGTTCGAGACGCCTGAGCCAGGGTAGGCGGACCGTATAACATGCCGGATAATAATGCAACTTGGCAGAAGACCCACCTGGATCGAAAGAAGGCCTAGCGGCCCGTTTTTCGCTAGGCCCTTTGGGCTACACATCGGGACGTCGGCAGCGAAAAAAGCTGGGAAACCCGCTCCCAATAACCGGTTTGGCTTGACGGTCCGAAGAGCCGTTCCCTATAATGACGGAACTTTGCGCGCCGAACCTGCGTAGAGCTCACTAAACGAGGCAGAAAGACATCGTCGTGACCCGTTCCTGAGCGCCGCATCTCACTTGTGATAAAGGCCGGTCGGCATGGCTCGTACGTTGGGCGTCAAGCCGCTCACAGTCGAAAGCCTCGACAAGATCAAACGCACCGCGTCTGATCTCCTGCGCCAAGCCGGCAAGAGCCTGCGCCACTGCCGTTACGCCGACCTGCGCCTCGAACTCACCGAGATCAAGTGTGCCCGCGCCGAAAACGGATCGGGCAAATCCGCCGACGACGATTACGTGTTCGGCTTCGGCATCCGGGTCCTGGCCGGCGATCCCCTGCCTGCCCCTGGATATTTCGGCCACCGCCTGGGGAGTGCAGATCTGTCCAAGCTGCCCGCTCTCCTCAAGGCCGGCTTGAAACAGGCCTATGAACGGGCGATGGCCAATGCACGTCACAAAACCGAGGCCCGCAAGCACTTCAAGGGACTGGGCGATAGCTTGGCCGGCCTGACGCTGGCGCCGATCGAGGTCCACCAGGACACCGTCAAGGCCGAATATGGGATCGACCCCCGCTCCGTCTCTCTGGCCGAGGTCGCCAGGTACGTGGCCGAGGTGTCCAGGGCGGTCAAAGGCCTGGGCCAGCGCATTCGTTTCAACTCGATCGCCGCCAGTACCAATTTCAGCCGCGAGCTCTTCGCCAGCTCCGAAGGAGCCCTGATCGACCAGTCCTTCGCCACCACCCTGGGCTTCTGCTCCGT
>JBJTAZ010000089.1:0-3875 GCA_046091085.1 Nitrospiraceae bacterium | reverse complement strand
CTACGAAGAGGCGGGGGACGCCCCGGCCTACGGCCACGTGCGCCGGCACTTCGACTTTTTGAAAGAGCGGATCGCGAGACACCAGGGGGCGGTGGTCAAGACGATCGGGGATGCCGTCATGGCCGTGTTCCACCAGCCGGCGGACGGGTTGCGGTGCGCGCTGGCGATCCAGCGGGACCTCCCCTCCTTCAACACCTCGCTGCCGGACCGGCCCCCGCTGATCGTGAAGCTCGGCCTCCACCATGGGCCGGCCATCGCGCTCAACGCAAACGGCCTGCTGGACTACTTCGGGCGGACGGTCAACATCGCCGCGCGCCTGCTCCGGGAAAGCCGGGGCGGCGACCTGGTGCTGGCCAAGACCTGCCTGGACGACGACCGGGTCAGGCTGGCCTTGGCGGAGAGCGGCGCCCCGGTCGTCGACGAATGGGCCTCCACGCTCCGCGGGCTGGCGCAGCCGCTGACCTTGTGCCGGATCAAAGCGACGGACTAAGATAGACGGGCGCAGGCGCTGCCGAAAAGGAGACGAGTATGGGATTAGCCGACAACAAGTGCGTGCCCTGCCGGGGCGGCGTGCCGCCGCTGGAGCCGGCGCGGGTCCAGGAACTGCTAAAACAGTTGGGACGGGGCTGGTCGCTCAACCAAGCAGGTCATTTGGAGCGGCTCTATACCTTCAAGGATTTCGCCGAGGCCCTGGCCTTCGTCAACAAGGTCGGCGCCATCGCCGAGGAGGAGGGGCACCACCCGGACCTCTACCTGGCCTGGGGCAAGTGCAAGATGGAAATCTGGACCCACAAGATAAACGGCCTGACGGAGAGTGACTTCTACCTGGCGGCTAAGGGCGACCGGGTGTTCGAATCGTTCCGTGTTGCGGGGTAGGAAACGGACCTTCTTGCCTGGTGCCTAACGCGCCAAGAACCGGCACGGTGAACGGCGCGTCCTCGCGAGAGAAGCGAGCAGGTTAATTGGCTTGTTGTCTGCTCTTGGGTTTCTCCACATTCAATGTAAATGCCAGACGATTGCCGAAGAACCCTCGTTCTCTGAAGCCGACCTCACCGGCCAGCCGCGCTACGGTCTGGCGACTCTGGTAATGGGGGTCGAACAGGGTTTCGGTCACGGACAAGATGCCGCCCGGTTTCAGGGCGTCAAAAATCTCTCTGAGCGCCCCGGTGCGATCTGGAATCTCGCCCAAAACCGTGACGAGCAGCGCCCGGTCGAACCGGTCACGCCCCAGTTTCCCTTCACCAGCTCCAGCCTGGACGAATTCGATATTGGATAGGCCAGCTGTCCTGGCCTTTTCCTTCGCCCGTGCCAGCATACCCGCTTGCAGGTCCACCGAGACCACTCGACCGGCAGGGCCGACCCGTTGCGAAGCCGGAACCGTGAGCCTGCCGGGACCGCAGCCAAAATCCAGCACGGTCATGCCTGGCTCAAGAT
This sequence comes from Nitrospiraceae bacterium, assembly GCA_046091085.1. Classification (GTDB taxonomy): domain Bacteria; phylum Nitrospirota; class Nitrospiria; order Nitrospirales; family Nitrospiraceae; genus SYGV01. The sequence continues at coordinate 2,441 of JBJTAZ010000089.1, read as the reverse complement.
CGAGATGGCCGAGGATGACCGCTGCGCGGTTGTTTCTCGCGAAGGGATTGTCGAGCTCGACGCACCAGCGCAACCAGACCGGGCAGGGCAGCGACTGGCGGCGCGACACCAAGAGCCACACGACCGTGGCGACGATAAAAACGGCTATGGCGCCGGACAAGAGGGACATAAAACCTGCCCCAACACGATATGGCTAACGTGAATTAGGCGTGGAACTGGATGACAAGATGGTCCCACGCGATCGCTATTGCGAATACGGCAGCCACCAGAAAAATAGCGAGCGACGCGTATTTCGTCACTACGAAGACCAGTTCACCACGCTTGACACGCGTCCATTCCGATTTCAGGACTCGCTGGGACTCCACGACGACAGCTTTGGTCAACTGTGTGACATGCTGTTCATTTACGGCCTGCGTATGCACCGACATCACGGCTAGGAGTTCCTCTAGCCGCTCGATCAAGACTGTATGCTCGTTCGGATTGAGCCGAAGCATGATGCGGTGAAAGCTCACCCCCATTCTATGAAGATCGGCATATTTTTCATGGAGAAACGCTGAAACCTCGTCCGGTGTAGCACTTCGGCTGTCTTTGATTCTGAGAAATGACGTCAGCGCATCGATCGTCGAAATGAATTCGGAGAGATCATCGCGGAGAGCGTCAATCCAGGCTTGACGAAATTCTGAGGTCTTTTGCTCTTTGGATAATACTGTGACCACGAACGAGATCGCGCCACCGATGGTCGCGGCAGCGATTGCTCCGATTGCCGGATATGCTGATGGTGGAATCTCCATTCGCTTTTCCGTCGACGGATTTGTGCTTAAGCCGCGTGCCTTAACCATCCAAGCACAATAAGAGCAGTGCGTCGCAGCGACAAATCTCGACAGGCGTCAAACAAAAGGCATCCTCCCTTGGCGGCGCACGGCAACTTCAAACACGTATTAGGCATCGTGGTTAGTGATCTGCTTAACAAGGTGCAACTCGCGGCAAATCGACCGAGCGGCCTCTGCATTGCATCCGTCGAACCACCATTGGCCACGAAGGCTTTGGATTGCTGTGATGGCAGCATCAGGGTTCAGTAAGCCTATATTCCGAATCCGGTACAGAGTCTCCTCAATGTGCGAAGGTTCCTCTCGCGACAAGGACTTGAGCCGTTGAACTATCGTTGCAAGGGTATCATTCGTGGCGAGGGATGCTGAAAGGAGGAGGCGAAGATGATGGGGAGAGGGAAATTTGCCGAGTACGAACGAGTGTTCGACAAATGGTGCAATTGTGTTAGAGCATGGTTCGTAGGTAGCCTGGACAATCGTAAACGTGGAATCGGCCAACCAGTACTCGATGTCAGGTTCGGCTTCTGAGCTTTCGAAGAGCGTTTCGTTGCCGAGCTGGTCGTGGATGTGTTTGAAGATGAGGCCGGACCCACACCAACGGCCGTTGTCCGAAAGGACAGGAGCCGAACCGTAAGAACAGGCAATAATCAGCGATTGGCCATATCTCCAAGCGCCAGCCGCGGGGAGCCTTCCGCATGTGCCATCGTGAACCCGGGCGCCCACGACGGTAAGCTGAACCAGCGATCGTTGCCGTTCACGTACCACAGCTTCGTGTTGATACTTCATTGCCCGAAGAACTTTCTCAGGGTAGACATCAGGCTGGACATCGACAATCCTGTGGTGCGTGGGGCAAAGAAGGATGATGTTAACGCAAGAGTCGAGGTCTATCTCAGGTTGGGCGACACCTCGCGGACCGGAGCCAGCTTGCGCCACGATATGCGCTTCTTCTCCTACCACAACCTCGTCACCGTGAGTAGCTCCGGGCTGAACGAGCTCCTGACTGCACCCGGGAAACGCACAGACGTTTCCGGAGCGGGTCCAGAGTATTTTGCGATCGCGAGGTGATAGGGCCATGCGTGGATACGCCACCTAACTACAGAATTCTTGGTCAGGATGTTATCGTGACCACATTCCGCAACACCGCTTTTACATTGACAGCTTCTCGGCCACGTTGCGCATCTGGACGCCGTGGACGAGGGAGGCACCGCCGCGGATGGCGCAGGCCACGTGCACCGCTTCGGTCATCTCCTCCACGTTCGACCCCTTTTCCAGACAGGCCTGCGTGTAGGCGTCGATGCAGTAGGGACATTGAACTCCGTGAGCGACGCCGAGCGCGATCAGGGCCTTCTCCCGCTCGGTCAGGGCCCCTTCGGCGAAGACGGCGCTGTAATAGCTCATGAACTTGTCCCAGAGGTCCTTGTTCCCCTTGCCCATGTCGGCGAACTTGCCCAGGTCCTTGGGATGGTAGTAGGTGTCCATACGCTCTCCTGAGTTGTAAGTTTTGAGTTGCGAGTTTTTAGTTGAATAACTCATAACGAAGAACTCACTACTATTTAGATCACGCCGTTCCCGGCTGATCCGGCTCTGCCTCGGCCAGGACTTTCGAGAAGCGGT
>JBJTAZ010000088.1:0-5799 GCA_046091085.1 Nitrospiraceae bacterium | reverse complement strand
GAGCAGGGGGCGCTGCGCTTTGCCACTCCGAAGGGGGAACGGTCGGTCAAGGCCGACGCGGCCGTGCTGGCGTTGGGCGGGGGCAGTTGGCCGACGTTGGGGGCCGACGCCGCCTGGGTGCCGCTGCTTGCCGGACGCGGGGTCCGTATCGCGCCGCTGCGTCCCGCGAACTGCGGCTTTGACGTTCGATGGACCGACCATTTTCGCCAAAAGTTCGCCGGGCATCCGGTGAAGTCGGTGGCCGTGACTGTGACGGATGCGGAGGGCATCGAGCGGCGGCAGCCGGGCGAATGCGTGATCACCGAAACGGGTGTGGAAGGCGGTGTCATCTACGCCGTGTCCGCCTGCCTGCGCGACGAAATCGTGGCCAAGGGACAGGTGACCCTCCGCCTCGATCTCGCGCCGGATCGGGATATGCCGCGCCTCATCCAGGATCTCTCGAAGCCGCGAGGCAAGCGCACGGTGGCGGCGCATCTCCAGCGTCAGGCCGGGATTGCCGGGGTGAAGGCGGGCTTGCTGCGGGAAGTCGTCCCCCAAGAGGACTTCGCGAACCCGGCTCGACTGGCTGCGGCCATCAAGGCGCTGCGTCTGCGGCTCGTCGCGACACGTCCGCTGGAGGAAGCGATCAGCACGGCGGGCGGAGTGGCTTTCGAGGCGCTGGATGAACGGCTGATGCTCCGCGCGGTGCCGGGTATTTTCTGTGCGGGAGAAAGGTTGGATTGGGAAGCGCCGACCGGCGGCTCTCTCCTCACCGCCTGCTTCGCCGGCGGGAGGGTTGCGGGCGCGGGCGTCGCAGCCTGGCTTCGCCTGCGCGAGTCCTGACCGCTGCGCGTTCGAGCCCCGTCGGTTCAGCCGACTTGGACTGGTTCAGAGCTGACGCCGAGCGATCGGACCGCGGCCCCAGCCTCTTCGGGCGATGCCTCGATCCCAAACGGCTCCCGCCGAATTTCGCTGCCGCTCCTGTTTCGATACACCAACTCGTCCGTGTCGAGATCGTATTCCGGAATCTCGGCGCTATTCCACCGCTGCGCGAAGTAGTGGGAGTAGAGCGTGTAGAGGCCGTGATTCTTGCGATTGTGCCGCAGGACGTACTCCGGCATGGTCTGCGCGTCCAGATCGGCATGGTAATGCTGGAGCCAGAGGTAATCGCCGAGAATGATCATTTTGATCAGCGGCGGGTCCGAGTAGAGCTTGAGATTGACGGCCTTCCCCATGGCCTTCAGCCGCTTGAGCAGCTCGATGCTTTTCCGGACTTCCGCCCGAAAGTCGTCCAGCGTGTGCTCGGGATGGGCGATGGCCAGCATGCGCTGGCTCGCTTCCTGGCTGTAGGGATTCACCAGCAGAATCTTCGCGCCGAGGCATTTGTCGAGGACCGACGACAGGTCGCCCACCTGGTCCACGAAGGTGCTGTAGCCGCTCGAGCCGATCGCCATGATGGTCCGGCCCGTGCCCTGCTCTTCCTGCAATTGTGTGATGCGCCGTTGCGCGACCTGCGGACGTCGCGGGAAATACGAGACGAGGCCGGCCTCGGTCGCCACGGTGGCGAGGGCGCGGTCCCGCATGCTGCGATGCAGATAGTTGAAACCGACGATCAGCACGATCGCCGCCGCCATCTCGACGGCGATGAGCGAGAGCGGCTCGTGCTCCACGCGGGACCAAAACGAGAGAAACTGTTTGGCGCCGGCCGGGAGCAAGAGCGCGATGCCTGCGCTCAAGGAGACGATGACGATGTGATAGAGACTTCCGGCGGTGTCCCGAAGGAGCGCGCGGACTGTGGACCAGGATTCGTGAAACACCAATACACCTCTTTGTGATTTGACGGAACGATCCCTACGGCTGTGTCGGGTTGCACAATGCGAGTGACGGGCGGTGGCGACTTCGGCGGCCGACTCGGCGGTGCGTGCGGACAGCGTGAGAACGAAAAATCGCGTCAGACTCCGTGGTTTCTCGAGGACTGCCGCCCCCGAACACAAGAGGTCTTACGCGATCGAAAGTCACTGTAACACGAATATTCCCGTCGCGCAATGCGTGCGAACGGGAGGGCGACAGGAAGCCGATGCCGGGGCTCGGTCTGCGGAATGCTTCGGGATGTGCGGACTACCGCGTCGTCTGTGCGTGTTTCTCTTCGAGCTCGCTCCAGCGGAGATAGAGCCGCTCCACGTCGGTCCGCGCCGTCTCCAACGCGTCGCACCGGGCCTGCAAGGCCGACGCATCGGCGGCGACGGCCGGATCTTCCACCGCCGCTTGGCAGGCGGCGAGGGTCTGCTCCGCATTGAGAATGGCCTGCTCCATCTGTCCCCACTCCTGTTGCTCGCGATACGACAAGCCTTTGCGTTTGGAGCCGGCCTGCGCAGAGCCGTTGCGGACCCGTCCTCCGGGTGACGTCGGCCGTTCGGTTTCCTTCCGCTCTTGCGCGGATTCCCACTGGGCATAGTCGGCGTACCAGTCGGCATGGCCCAGGCCGTCCAGGGCTAGGAGGACGGTGGAGACACGGTCGAGGAGCCAGCGATCGTGGGTCACGAGCACCAGCGCGCCGGGAAATTCCAGCAGGCTTTCTTCCAGGACGTCGAGGGTGGGACTGTCCAAGTCGTTCGTCGGTTCGTCGAGGATCAGCAGATCGGCCGGCTGGAGCATGAGCCTGGCCATGAGAAGCCGAGCCTGCTCGCCTCCGGAGAGCCGCGAGACCGGCAAGTCCAACTGCTCCGGCCGGAACAGAAACCGCTTCGCCCAGGAGACGAGGTGCACCGAGCGGTCGCGATAGACCACCGCGTCGCCTGCGGGGGCCAGGGCGCGCCGGAGCGAGAGGGTTTGGTCGAGCGAGTCGCGATGCTGTTCGAACGAGACGATGCGGAGGCCCTCCGCGCGCCAGCTCGTGCCGGTGTCCGGCTTCAGGTCGCCCGCCAGCAGGCGCAAGAGCGTGGTCTTGCCGCTGCCGTTGGGCCCCAGCAGGCCGAGCCGCTGCCCCGGCCCCAACTGAAGATCTAACTTCGTCACGATCGGTTTGTTCCCGATGGTCTTGCCGAGCTGTTCCGCCACCAGCAATTGTTTGGACTTGCGACCCGACGCGACGAAGTCGAGCCCGGCCGTGCCCTGTTTCGCCCGGGCCTGGACCTCCGCCAGTTCGTTGATCAGTTCCCCCGCGGCCTGCACGCGCGCCTTGGCCTTCGTCGTGCGGGCCTTCGGTCCGCGACGCAGCCATTCGACTTCGCGGCTGACGCGGTTGGCGAGCGAGGCTTGCGCGTCCGCCTGCGACTGGACGTACGCCGCCCGCTGTTCCAGGAAGTCGCTGTAGCGCCCGTTGGCCTCGAAAACCCCGTTCGGGTAGCACCGGTTCAATTCCAGCATGCGCGACGTGACCGATTCCAGAAACCGGCGGTCGTGACTCACGACCAGGTAGGCGCGGGTCTCGGCCTGCAACAGCGCCTCCAGCCAGAGTATCCCCTCGACGTCCAGATGGTTTGTCGGCTCGTCCATCAGCAGCACGTCCGGTTCCCGCATCAGCGTTCGCGCGATGGCGAGGCGCTTGCGCCAGCCGCCGGAGAGGGTGGCGACCGGCTGGTCGGCCTGCGGGAACTGTCCGAGACTCAGCGCCCGGGCCAGGACCCCGTGATGTTCGTGCGGGTCGAGTCCCTCGGCGAGCAGGACCTCCGTCAACACGTCTTCCACCGTCTGCCCGTCGGCAAAGGCCGGCTGCTGCGGTACATAGGCGATGCGCAGCTGCCGGCGCATCGAGCGCGTGCCCTGGTCCGGCGTTTCGAGGCCGGCCAGAATCTTGAGCAGGGTGGACTTGCCGGAGCCGTTGGGCCCGACGAGGCCCACACGGTCGCCTTCGAAAAGGGACAGGCTCAAGTCTTTGAACAGGGGCTTGACCCCGTAGGTCTTGCTGATGGACTCGCAACTCAACAGAATCGTCGGTGCCATGGTGCTCCAGTCTGGTTCTTGTCGCCCGCTCAGCCTGCCGACAACCGGGCCAGGGCACCTTACCATGCGCCGCGGGCCGGTTGCATCAGCCTGCCTTACGCCTCACGCGACCGATTCTTGCCATCGCCGTCTGCTGCGCTGGGTCCTGGGGCTGCTGGCGCTGGCGGTTGCCGGCTCTGTGCTGCTGGCAGGCCGATGAAGGTCGAGTCTCGATGAGCCGGATCTACAAGTAGAGGGTCTGGTAGTCGCGCTGGGCCAGGGTCTGGGCGTCCAGATCCCACTCCACCGCAAAGATCGCGGACCGTGCCGACGACAACGACAAGAGCCGCTGCCCGTCTTTGACCACCACCGTCTCGGCCTTGGTGAAGTCGAGCGTTCGGTCAGGCCCGGTCCGGTTGCACACGAGGAGCGGGAGCCCCGTGTCCTTGGTGCAGCGCTCCCATTCGCCGCTCGGCCCATGCAGCCCCGGCGCCCAGGCGGCCGCCGAGACCAGCAGTTGCGCCCCTTGGACCTTGAGGCTTGCGCACAGTTCCACCCCGTAGGCATCCGCACAGATCAGCATCCCGACCCGCTGGAACGGGTGGGCCGGCACGACGGTCGCGCCTTCTCCCGGGCTCGACCAGGCTTCCGACCCCACGCGCAGCGTATGGACTTTGCGGTGGGCGCCGCTGACCGTGCCGTCCGCCGCGATCACGAAGAGACTGTTATAGAGTTTGCCGGATGCCTGGTCCCGTTCGGGATGGGAGAGGAACAGGGTCACGCGCAATTGCGCGGCGAGTCGGCACATCTGCGCCATCCAGGGGTCCGGCTGCGGCAGGATCCAGTCCGTCCCGAGCCGGTCGGCGAAGGTGTAGCCGGTGAGGCAGAGTTCGGGCGTGATGATCCAGTCCGCGCCGAGGCCCGCCGCGGTGCGGACCGCCGTTTCGACGAGCCGGCGGTTGTGCGCCAAGTCGCCGGGAATCGGGGCGAGGTGCAGGAAGGCGATGCGCAACGTGGACCTCGGGACCGGCTCTGCCGGCGACCGCGAGGCGAGGAGGACGGACGCGGCGCCGAACAGGCCGGCCTGAAGGAATTGCCGCCGGTTCAGCGCCATGACGTCCCGGCTCCCACGCGGTGACCGCACAGCCCGCTACGGCTGTTTGACGATGTCGAGCAGTTCCACTTCGAAGATGAGCGTGGCGCCGGGCTTGATCTGCGGTGGGGCGCCCCGGTCGCCATAGGCCAGATCGGACGGGCACACGAGTTGGCTTTTCCCGCCGACTTTCATTTTCTGCACCGCTTGCGTCCAGCAGGGGATCACGTTGGCGAGCGGAAAGGTCACCGGCTCGTTCCGCTGGACGGAGCTGTCAAACACGGTGCCGTCGATCAGCGTGCCGTGATAGTGGACCTTGACCGAATCGGTGGCCTTGGGCGAGGCGCCGGTGCCGGCCTTGATGGTCTTGAGCACATAGCCGGTGTCGCTCTTCGTTGCGCCCGGCTCCGCCGCCGCCTTGGCGAGGAACGCCGCGCCCGCCTTCTTTTCGACGCCGGCTCCCGCCGCCATCCTCGCCTGCTTGAGCGACTGAATCTTGGGGCCGTAGGTTTGGAGTTCGACCTTGGGCGTGCGCTTGAGCACGCCGTCGGCGAGTCCGGCTTTCACGAACTCGAATTCGGCGTCGGTCAGCGCGAATCCGCCGAGGTTTTGACTGATCGCCAGTCCCAGGGCGTAGAGGGTCTTTTGGTCGTCGGTCGTCGGGTCGGCCGCGGTGGCGGCGACCGGAAGGGTCAGGCCGATCGAGAGGGCGAGGAGGAGCGCAACGCGTCGCATGATGATCCTTTCGTCAGAGTGAGTCGGTGAACACGCAGGGCATATGTACCACAGTCGCCGGAGTGTCTGAA
>JBJTAZ010000087.1:0-6522 GCA_046091085.1 Nitrospiraceae bacterium | reverse complement strand
ACATGGCGCCGGCCACCGTGGCCAGGCTGGCCTCGCTCCGCAACATCGTCGCCACCAAGGAAGGCGCCGGGTCGCTGCCACAGGTGTCCGAGATCATCCTGGCCTGCGGGGACCGGATGACGGTGCTCGCCGGCGACGACGCGCTCACGCTGCCCATGATGGCGGTGGGCGCCAAAGGCGTCATCACGGTGACCGCCAACATCGCCCCGGCCGACATGTCGGCGATGACGGCCGCCTATCTGGCCGGGCGGATCGAGGAGGCCAAGCGGCTCCACTACAAGCTCTATCCGCTGTTCACGGCCCTGTTCTACGAGACCAATCCGATTCCGGTCAAAACGGCGCTGGCCATGATGGGCAAGATCGACGGAGAGCTCCGCCTGCCCCTCTGCCCGATGTCGGCGGAACCGCGCGAGAGGCTGGCGCAGGCCATGAAAGACTACGGGCTCATTTAGCGTGACGCGTGTGAGGAGCAGCAATGATTAAAGTCATCGTGGCCGGAGCGGCGGGGCGGATGGGCGGGCGGCTGGTCTGCCTGCTGAAGGAGTCCGCCGCGCTCACGTTGGCCGGGGCCATCGAGAGCAAGGGCCATGTCTCGATCGGAGAGGATGCCGGCGAGGTGGCCGGCTGCGGCCACAGCGGCGTGACGATCCGCGACGACTTCGCCGGAGCCATGGAGCGAGGCGAGGTCGTGATCGACTTTTCCGCCCCGGCGGCCACGCTGGAACATTTGCGCGCGGCGGCCCAGGCCCGCCGGGCCATGGTGATCGGGACCACGGGGTTTGACGCCCAGGAGCTGGCCGAACTTCGCAGCATCGCCAAATCCATCCCCTGCGTCTTCTCGCCGAACATGAGCGTGGGCGTGAACATCATTTTCAAAGCCATCGCGGAGATGGCCAAGACCTTCGGCGAGGACTACGACATCGAGATCATCGAGGCCCACCATCGGCTGAAGAAGGACGCGCCCAGCGGAACCGCGTTGAAAATGGCCGAAGTCCTGGCCAAGGCCGTGAACCGGGACCTGGAGCAGGTCGGGGTCTATGCCCGCAAGGGCCTGATCGGCGAACGCAAAAAAGGCGAGATCGGCATTCAAACGATCCGGGCCGGGGACATCGTGGGGGACCACACGGTCCTGTTCGGCGGCATGGGCGAGCGGGTCGAGGTGACGCACCGGGTGCAGAGCCGCGATACCTTCGCACGCGGCGCGCTCCGGGCGGCCCGCTGGGTCGTCAAGCAACCGCCGGGGCTGTACGACATGATGGATGTGTTGGGACTGCGATAAGCTCTCGCTTCATCGGGAGGGGCGCACGGACCCCTCCCGGCGAGCCTTCCTCGACTGAATCTTCCACTCAGGCCTTCGGCAGCAACAGGTACATCCCGATCATGATGATCGGCGTCATCACGTACATGGCCTTTTTGCCGAAGACGTCGTAAACCCCGTACCTCAGGATCACCGTGATGAACGTGAAGTAGATCTGGGCGATCCCTTTATAGCTGCCCCCGGCCCCTTCGGCCAACGCCAAGGTGGGTGTCGCCACCAGCGCAATGCCCGACAACCATGGAAGTAGACGCGTCATATCCCCGCCTCCTTTGTGAGAGGGTTGCACCGCGGAAACAACAACGCCCCCACAGGTTGCAGAAACCCGTGAAGGCGCACCTTCCAGGACATGGTCGGTTGATGAGGAAGAAATGAGAGAAGCGGTCGGCCTACCCCGGTGCCATACGGCCCTCCGACTCCGGTGACTCGGTAACGAGGGTGCGCCGGATTTGAAAAAATGTCAACGGGCCGCCGCGCGCCGACCGAAACTTCCCTGCTTGCTTGACTCCCATTCGATCCTGACCTAGGCTAGCCGCCAACTGCGCCAATGCTGCGACATACTCTTTTCCGCAGTTTCATCGAGAGGGAGGACTCCATGACCCGGGCACAACGGATACTCGTGCTGACTATCTCGCTCCTGGCCTCCTGGTCCGTCGTTCACGCCACAGATGCTCAGGCGGTCAGTCCCGCTCAGGATCCGGACACCATGCAGAAGCCGCAAGGCAAGGCCGCGGCGCCGGCCCAAGAAGGGCTCAAGCGGCGGGACCTCAAGGGCCAAGCCATGTCCCAGCCGGCCCAGCCGGAGGGACTGACGCCCGAGCAAAAGAAAATGTACGAGGATATCCAGCAACAGCTCCAGCAGATCCGAGAGAACAAGGCCAAGAGCGATGCGGCCCTGGAGGAGCTGATGAAAGGAGAGGGAAAATGAGGGCGCGCACGGGCCTCCTCGCCGTCGGATCACTCCTGACCCTGGCCTGGGCTCTTTCCGCCTCCGATGCCGGCAGCGCGTCGCTGGCCGGGTTGGCCAAGGATCAGGGCAGCGGGTCCCGCTTTACCCTCCAATCCCAGGGCAGCACATTCGACTTGAACGTCGGACTGGTGAAGGTGGACGCGGCGGCAAACCGCGCCGTCATCGAAGTCTACGCCGCCGACCAGTTTTCCGCCCCTCTGTGGCAGCAGTTCACGCTCGACGTCAAGGGCACTCGCCCCGCCGTGGAGTCCGGCTATATCCAGGTCGGCAACAAAGCACCGATGACCCTGCCCAAACAGTACCTGTCCGGCATCGGCAATCTGGACGTGGGCATGTTCCTTCTGTCGGAAGCGGACCTGCGCGCCGGAAGCGGCAAGGATTTGAAGAGCCTGGGACAGGAGACGATCACCATCGCGGCCGGCACCGTCACATGCCTCCACTACCGGGTGGAAAAGGACGGGCAGACGCTGGATTTCTGGGCCAGCGACGAGGCCAAGCCGATCGGGTTGGTCCGGATGGTATCGGCGGGGAAAAAGAAAGAGGAGAATTACCAGCTGGAGCTTCAGGAGCTCCTCTCCGGCATCGCGGCGAAGATCGACCCCTCCAAGGCCGGCCCTCTGTCCGACGACATGAAGGCGATCCTCACCAAACGCTGACGGTGCGGGTCCTGCTCAGTGGAGCGCGCCGGACGCATCTGCGGCCGGCCCCTCCGATCCGAACACCGCGGTCCCGCAGGCATGACAATGGACCAGGGACCGCAGCGGATCGTAACTGACGATCTGATAGCACTCAGGGCAGCAGACAAGCCTGGTTCGCGGGACTGTCGCCACTTTTGTAATCGCCGGTTTCATGCGGTTCAGTCTATCCTGTCCGCCCTGCCCTTCGCCCGATACACCACCAAGCCCCACGTCTAAGCATCAAGGCAGACTGCCCCCTCGGCGGCCAACGGCGTCACCGGACGGTCGAGAGAACGAGCTATCTGGCCTGGGTCAGCGCCGAGCCGTGATGGGTCGGGGTTCGGTATCCACTGCCTTCCGCCGCCCACAGTTCAGGCAGGCGAAGACGGTGATGGCGAGGCCGGCATCCATGTCCACCGCTCGTTCCAGCAGCATGGACCCATTGCATTTATCGCAGGTTCGCATAGTGACACGTTAACACCGGGCCGATAATCTGTCTATCGGTCTGAAGTCCCCTTCTAGGCGAGCAAAGGCCTCTGATCCCGGGCGACTCATGGGTCCTTCGGGCCCAGAATGCATAGGCTAAACGCTGGCGGATAGCCCGCGCCTCTGTGCTGCCTTGACAGGCAACAGGGGCTTCCATAGGATGGGCACCAAGGCGGCGGATGCCCAAAATCACGATCGGCGCGGCCTGGATGGACGCAAGGACAAGGGAAGGGCGCGATTCATGTACAGGCTGTTACTCGTCGCGGGGCTGCTGGTCGTCTTGTACTTCCTCTTGCGCAGAGCGATCCGGGAGCTGACGGGGAAGAATGGGCAGAATCCGGCTGTAACCGGGAAGGGCGAGATGGTGCAGGACCCGGCCTGCCGGACTTACGTGCCTCGAGAGACGGCGGTCTCCGCCAGCATCGGAGGCCAGACCTACTTTTTTTGCAGCCAGGACTGCGCGCAGACCTTCCGCAAACAACTGGCCGGCTAGCCGCAAGGCCGGTTCGGATCAACAGCCCGAATAGCTGTACGACTTCAGCTTCTCGTCCTTGCCGAACTTCAGCGTAATCTGACATTGATTCGGAGCGAAGTTGAAGAGGCCGCTCTGGTTTCCCGCGATGCGAAAATAGACCCACTCCTCGCCGCCGAAAAACCGCGGCGCCTTCCCGCTGGGCTCGCCCCACTCCTTCTCGAACCAGGCCTTGTCCCTGCCTTCGAACTCGGCCGGCTTCAGGCTGGCATCCAGGTACGGATTCCCGCCCCAACAGCCGGCCAACAGCGCAAAGACCAGCAGCAACCCGATCGTTCCCCGCATGGTGGCTCAGCCTCCTTAGCCCGGTGCCTCGTGCGAAACGATTGTACCGGCCGCCTGGCGGCCTGTCAAAACGGGCGCAGCCGGGAGCCGTTGCTTTCGGCTTCAGTTGTTCATAAAATAGCCGATACAGGGAAGTGGACACGATCGGATTGGTCCGCGCACGAAAGGACTTCGTCATGAAAATCTATCTTGATACCGCCAGCGTCAAAGAAATCCAGGAAGCGGCCAGTTTCGGGCTCATCGACGGAGTCACGACTAACCCGTCCTTGGTGGCCAAGGAGGGCCGGAGCTTCAAAGACGTGATTCACGAAATTTGCAACCTCGTGGATGGCCCCATCAGCGCCGAAGTCGTCAGCGTCGAAGCCGACGCGATGATCAAGGAAGGGCGGGAGCTGGCCAAGATTCACAAAAACATCGTGGTCAAGATCCCCCTCATTCCCGAAGGGCTCAAGGCCACGAAGAAGCTGGCCTCGGAAGGCACCAGGGTAAATGTGACCCTCTGCTTCTCGCCCACCCAGGCCCTGCTGGCGGCCAAGGCCGGCGCCTGGTGCGTCTCTCCCTTCATCGGCCGGCTGGACGACATCAGCTCCGACGGCATGGCGCTCATCCGGCAGATCCTCCAGATCTACCGCAACTACGATTTCAAAACGCAGGTGCTGGTGGCCAGCGTGAGACATCCGCAGCACGTGGTGGAAGCGGCCATGGCCGGCGGCCATATCGCCACCATGCCTTACAGCGTCTTCCAAGCGCTGTACAAACACCCGCTCACCGACAGCGGGTTGAAGAAGTTTTTGTCGGACTGGAACGCGAGCCCGGCGGCGAAGTAACTGGGTGCCGTCATCGCGCGCCGAGTGCCTTGCGGGCTTGCTTGAAGACCGCATGAAACATCGGCCTGGTCAGCTTGCCCGTGAACGTATTTTGCTGGCTGGGGTGGTAGGAGCCGATCAGCGTCACGCCCCAGGGCAGGCGATGGACGCGCTGGTGGCCGAACGTGAGGGCCGGAACCGGCACGGGCAGTCCCATCGCGCAGCAGGCTTTCAGATATTGATCGAAGGCGATCTTGCCCAGCGCCACCACCACGCGCAACCTCGTCAGTAATCGCAGCTCCTCCAGCAAATAGGGCCGGCAGGCCTCGAACTCCTCAGGCAGCGGCTTGTTGCCCGGCGGGGCGCAGCGCACCGCCGCCGCGATGTAGCAATCCGACAGCGCCAGCCCATCCCCTTTATGCGTGGACTCGGGTTGGTTGGCAAATCCAAACCGGTGCAGCGCCTCATAGAGCCAGTCCCCGCTGCGATCCCCCGTAAAGACCCGGCCGGTGCGGTTGCCTCCATGGGCGGCAGGGGCCAATCCGATGACGAAGAGCCGTGCCTTGGCATCGCCGAATCCCGGAATCGGCCGGCCCCAGTAGGTCTCGTCGCGGCACTGCCGGCGCTTCTCGCGGGCCACCGCTTCCCGGTAGGGGACCAGCCGCGGGCACTGTCGGCAGGCGACGATCTGCTCGTTGAGACGCGTGAGGCTGCGCATGGGCGGCCAGTGTACCATAGGGTGCGGCGAAGGCGCTTGCCGCCCACCGGCCTTCCTGTTAGCATGAGCCGCCAGTACGGGCAATGGTGAATGGGGAGGATGATTGGATGGGACTCAGACTGACGGCGCTGTTCCTCGCCTGCTTGTCGGCCACCCTTGTCACGGATCGACACCAGGCGCTGGCGCAGTCGAGCAGCGTCCCGTCCGATGCGGCGACCCCTGCCCAGGCGGCGCCCCAGATCCCGTCGGCTAAACCGCCGGCAGCCGAACCGGATCCTGCCCAGGCCGAGACCCTGTACCCCAGCCCCGACGCAGACGAACGGATCGTGATCCTTCCGGAAATCAAGCGCGAGGGAGAGCGCCGCTTTCTCAGTTCGTTCAAGCTGCCCGACAAACTCGTCTTCGCCGGCGAGACCGTGCCGCTGGACAACTGGCAAGTCCGCGAGCGGGTCGAATATGAGTTCTACCAATTCCTGGAAGACGAAGGCGACAGCATCATCCTGGCGAAACGGACCGGCCGCTGTTTCCCGCCGGTCGAGAAACAGCTCGCGGAGTCGGGCCTGCCTGACGACCTCAAATTCATGCTGTTGGTGGAGAGCAAGTGTGTCGCCGCCGCCTATTCCAAGGCCAAGGCCTCCGGTCCCTGGCAGTTCATCGGGTCCACCGGCAAGCGCTACAAGCTCAACAGCAACCAATGGCTGGACGATCGGCGCAACCTGGAGATGTCCACCGA
>JBJTAZ010000086.1:0-2614 GCA_046091085.1 Nitrospiraceae bacterium | reverse complement strand
GTCATGCACGGGCATACACACCCGGCGCTGCGCACACCCAACACCATGCAGGCGCTGGCGGGACTCGTCGAATGCGGGATCGTGAGCAAGGAGGACGGCGAGAATTTACGAAAGGCTTACTTCTTCATTCGCATGCTGATCGACGGACTGCGCATGGTGCGGGGCAATGCCAAAGATTTGGTGCTCCCACCGGCAGATTCCGATGAATTTATCTTCCTTGCCCGTCGCGTCGGCTACACGACCGACGACTGGCAGGCAGGAGCAAGGCATTTGCAAACGGACATTGAGCAACACATGAGCGCGACGAAGAGCTTCTTCGAACGGACGTTCGGTGCGCCGGCCTCGGCCTGATCAGCGGCGCGCCTTCGCGAGAATCTTCTTCATCCCCCGCTCGTCGAAGGCCCGCAGGGTTTCCGTCCGCACGTTGCCCTGGGCCCCGCCGCCGATCATGAGGGCCGTGGCCGTCTCGTCGTCCGGCGCTTCGAACAGGATCATGCCGTCGTACCGGCCCATGGTCCAGTAGACGTCCTTCACCTTGCCGCCGGCCTTCTTGATCGCCTGGTTGAACTTCGCGGCCCGCTTGACTGTGTCCTTCACCCCCCGGATGCCCTGGTCCGTCCACGAGAACAAGGTAATATAGGTCGCCATGGGACACCTCCATACCAACCTTTGGTTGAGCCGCCATGTTCGATCAACTCATGGCGGATAGTTACTTTGCCTCCAGTACTGCACCGCTCAAGGTTGCCAATCCTACTCGCTACCGCTCTCTTCGTCCAGCCCGGACAGGTCCGAGTAGGCCCGCAGGATATCCGACACGGACAGAACGCCGATGATCGTGGCGTCTTCGGTGACCGCCAGGTGGCGGACGCCCTTGCTCTTCATGAGCGCAATCGCTGCGGCCAGCAGTTCGTCGTCCTCGATGCTGACGACCGGCTTGCTCATGCAGGTCTGTACCGAGGTGCCGTTCGGGTCCAGACCTCGCCCAACCCCCTTCCGGCTCAAATCCGTATCCGTGATGATGCCGATATAGCGGCGATGGTCGTCCACCGACAGAGAGCCGACCTTCCATTTCGAGAGCAGCCGGCCCGCTTCCTTGATGGACGCATCCTTGTGGACGCTGCGCACGTCCGTGGACATATAGTCGGACACCTTTGCCCCGGCCAACGGGCCTCCTGCTCTAGAAGCGACCGCCCCGGACCGGAGCGTTTCCAGTTCGGCGAGGGCGCTCTCCAGTACCCGTTTGCGCTGCTGCAGGCTTTCGCGATCCACGTCATGCGCGCCGCTTTCCTGCGCTTCTTCCGGCAGATTGACCAGACCGGCCGCCTCGCCCAGCTTGGCATAGGCATACGTCTCCACCAGCTCCGAGGCTTCCCCAAAGATGCGGCCGAGCAGCCGTTCCGCGGCCCGATCGAACTCGTCCAGCGTCAGGCCCGGCTTCCGCCTGGACAAAAACGGCTTGAACCGTTCCAGCTGCTCCCGCAACCGCTGAAGATCCCGTTCCACAAACAGACGACGACGTGTTTTGGCGACAGGCTGTTTCCGCATAGATTCCCTCGATCCGTGAGAACTCCGCACCGGACGAGCCTACCCCAAGCGGATAGGAGAGACAAGGGGCCAGGGGAACGCGTCACCCGATTATGAGTAGGCCCGTTCGTTGTGTTGGGACAGGTCCAACCCCAGGGCTTCCTCCTCCTGACTCACGCGCAAGCCGACGAAGCGGTCCACGAGTTTGAGGATCGCATAGGTCACGACCAGGGAAAAAAGGCCGACCGCCAAGGCCGTCACGATCTGGATACCGAAGAATCCGGGATTGCCATAGAACAGGCCGTCGGCGCCGCCAGGATTGACCGCCTTGGACGCGAACAACCCCGTGGCCAGAACCCCGGCCACTCCCCCGACCCCGTGGATGCCGACCACATCCAGCGAATCGTCATACCCGAACTTGCCCTTCCACATGATGGCCAGATAGCTCAATCCACCGGCCACGAGTCCAATCACCAGGGCCGAAAAGGGGCCGACGTAGCCGGCGCCCGGCGTGACGGTGGCCAGGCCGGCGACAGCCCCACTGGCGACGCCAAGAACAGTCGGCGTCTTGCGATGGATCCATTCCACCAGAATCCAGGCGGCGGCCCCGGCCGTGGCCGCCGTATGCGTGGACAGAAAGGCGGAGACTGCGACTTGGTTGGCCCCCAAGGCACTGCCCGCGTTGAATCCGAACCAGCCGAACCAGAGGAGCCCGGTGCCCAACAGCGTGAGCGGCAGATTGTGCGGGGCCATGTAGTCGGTGCCGTAGCCATGACGTTTTCCGAGCACGAAGGCACAGACCAGCGCGGCCACGCCGGAGCTGATATGGACCACCGCCCCGCCGGCAAAGTCCAGGGCTCCCAACTTGCCCAGCCAGCCGCCGCCCCACAGCCAATGGGCGATGGGACAATAGACCAGCAGAGACCAGAGGACCGAGAACAGGATCAAGGCGCTGAACTTGATCCGCTCGGCGAAGGCCCCGGTGATGAGCGCCGGTGTAATCGCCGCGAACATCAACTGAAAGACCATGAAGGCCTGGTGTGGAATAGTCGGGCCATAGACCGGGTGAGGGTCCAATCCGACGCCGTTC
>JBJTAZ010000085.1:0-7031 GCA_046091085.1 Nitrospiraceae bacterium | reverse complement strand
CTGTACGATTGCACGCCTGGCTCCGCGCAAGTTTCGGATCGTCCTCACCGAAGGCCGCAACCGACAGATTCGCCGCATGTGCCAGGCGCTTGGCTACCGGGTGCAGTCGCTGCATCGGGTCAGGATCATGCACATCACGATCCAGGGGCTTGGAGTGGGGCAGTGGGCGGATCTCTCCGCGGGTGAGCGGGCTGAGTTGTTCGACACGCTGAAGACGAGGCAGGGCTAGTTGCGGGAGATGCTGGGGTCGGGGCTTTCCAGCGGCAGGGAGAAGGGCGCAGGCTCCGTGGCCTCGGTGCGCGCGGCGGTCTGGATGGGTTGCTGGGGTGATGGCGTGGGGCGGCGCCCGACAAACAGGTTCAGAAATGCGATCATGAAGCTGCCGATCAAGAGGGACCTGCTCGTGTCCCTGATGGTGCGGGTCCCTTCGTCCCGCATGTCCTTGGCCACATCCGCCACGGTCTCGAGCAGACGGTCCAGCGCGAGACTGACTTGGATCAACTTGGGGCCGGCGTTGTCCGCTGCCTGCAATTCCGCCTGGTGCCGCAGTTCAGCCGCTTCTTGCGGCGACTTGGCGATCCAGACTTGGGTCAGGAGGGTGATGGTCCGGCTGGCCGCCGAAAAGTACGCGTCCAGACTTTCCCGCACCGCCTGAATATCCTGTGGTTCGCTCCGACCGCTGCGCGAGACGCGCAAGCTGGCGGCGGCGTACCGGTCCACTGCATGTTGGATGCGGGCGTGCCGTTCCGGCAGGGACTTGGTGATTTTCTCGAAATCCTTTTGCGTGGGGGCTTCCAGGGCTCGGACCACCGATGTCCGGTAGCGGATGACGTCGGCCGAGATGTGCGCGAGGTCTGTGGCGGCCAGCGTGTACTCCGTGTACATGATGCGCAGGTCACGGTCCACCTGACTGAGCGCTTCGGTTCCCAGGAGGCCCAGGGCGGCGATCGACAGGCTGACCAGGAACTGGCCCCAGGTAGGGCGCAGCAGCTTCCATGTCAGGCGTCCTCCAAACATCCGTCCTCCTTTGCACGATCGTTCCGACCGTCACCCGTCAATCTATCAGATCGTGCCAGCCGAATGAAACCCGATGGGCAGCCTCAGTCCAGTTGGAGTCGCCGGTCCACGTGCGCGCTGAGCGCCGGGTCGTTGGATGCGAAAATGAGAGACCAGGGCTCCTCCTTGCTGCACAGGCGGCGCAGGATCGTGTCGCGGACGTTGGGATTCATGCTATGGAGCGTGCCGTCCAGGATCAGGAGCTGGGGACGCGTGACGATCGCCCGCGCCACGAGCAGGCGCAGGATCTGGCTGCTGGTGAATCCTCGCCCTCTGGCGTTGACCGGCGTGCGGAGCCCCATCGGCAGCGCATCTACGTCGTTTTCCATTTCGACGAACCGGAGCGCCCACAGGACGTCGGTGTAGGGAATCCCGGGCCGCCCCACCGTGATGTTCTCCTCCAACGTGCCATCGAACAGAGAGAGTTGGGAATCGAGGATTAGTCCTCGGCAGGCGTTCAGCGATTCCAGGTCCAAATCGCGGATGTCCACGCCGTTATAGCGGATGACCCCCGACGTAGGGAGGTAAAGCCCGGCCAGCACCCGTGCCAGGGTCGTCTTGCCGGTGCTGTTTTTTGAGAAGATGGCGATCTTTTCTCCGGGCGCAAGCTCCATGCTGAAGCCGTCGAAGATCGTGGGCGAGCCGGGATAGGCAAAGGAGATATCTTTGCAGATGAGCCGGACGCCATGGATCGTCGGATCCGGCAGGGGCACGGTCAGCTTGGCGATTTCCTGATCCTTGGGCAGGGAGAACAAGTAGTCCAACTCGGTCAGCGAGGTAAAAAAATAGAAGACGTAGCCCATCCGCTTGACGATCCCGTCGAAGTTCACCAACAAGCCGCCGAGGATCGCCTCCGCCGCGACGAACTGCCCAAGCGTCAGCTGGCCGATGGAGAGGAGCCACCCGGCCGTGGCGATCATGCCGCCGTGGGCGACGGCTTGCCAGCCGAGCGAGCCCAGGTATTGGCGCATCAAAATCGTAAAGCGGGTTCCTCTGGCTTCCACATAGGCCTGCACGTGTTCGTCGGTTTTTTGCAGCAGCAGCGGCGCGCTGACGGTGGACTTGAAATGGGTCAGGTTGCCGGAGATTTCCTGCAACCAGTTGAACGTCTCGTATTTGGCGTGGGACATCGCGAGCGTGGAGCGAAGCCCGCCTTGGCTGAGCAGGGTGATGATCACCGCGAAGCCGGAGACCAGCAGCACGTTATAGAGGAGGAAATAGGGGTGATACATGACCAGGATCGTCATGCCGACGGCTCCGCCGATCACCACGTTGATGATGTCCACGATCATGGCCGAGAGCGCCCGTTGCATGAGTACGGTCTCGAAGAAGTAATTCGTGTACTTGGGGGGGAAGGATTCTTCCCGAAACCGGGGGAACTGCCGGGTCAGTCCGATCGCCACTCGGGCGAAGAGGCGCCGTTCCAGGACCTCCACCGCGTAGAACTGCAGGGCCTTGAATGCGCCGACGAAGAGCAGGCTGCACATGAGGATCGCGGCCAGGGTCACGATCATGATCGGCTGGATGGCGAAGGCGAAGGTGTTGACCAGCTCTTGCACGGTCAACGGCACGATGAGCGAAAAGAGCCCGATCGCCAAAGCGTAGGATGCGAGGAGGCCGAGCACGTCCCGCTCGAGCCGAAAGAACAGGCTCAGCCGAGCGATCATGCTGCGCAACAGATCGGGGTGGTTGTCGGGACCGTCCGCGTGCATACGTGCTCAGGGTAAGGGGGCCGCACGGAGCCGCCGGCGTGCGGCGGCCAGCCAGTAGACTATCTTAAAGTAGCAGAGGGCAACGAAAAAAGCCACAAAAGCGTGGGTGGAGAGACGCGGCCCGATCGGTGGGGCGGTCAGGCTACGGTGACGCGCCGGTCGACGTGCTCGATGAGCAGAGGGTCATTGGACACGAAGATGGCGGACCAGGGCTCCTCCTTGGAGCACAAGCGGCGCAGGATGGTGTCGCGAGTCTTGGGCACCATATTGTGCAGGGTTCCATCGAAGATCAGCAGCTGCGGACGCGTGACGATGGCTCGCGCAACCAGGATGCGCAGGATTTGGCTGGACGTGAAGGCTTTGCCGCACGCCTGGATCGGCGTATGCAGGCCCAACGGCATAGTTTCCACTTCCTCGTCCAGTTCGGCGAAGCGAAGCGCCCATTGGACGTCCTCGTATGCAATGCCGTCCCGTCCCATGGTGATGTTTTCCTCCAGCGTGCCTTCGAAGAGCGTGAGGCGGGAATCCAGCACCAGTCCCCGGCAGCGGTTGAGGCTGTCCATGTTCAGGTCGCGAATGTCCACGTCGTTGTACCGGATCACCCCGGTGGTGGGGGTGTGGATGCCGGCCAGGACCAGCGCCAAGGTGGTTTTCCCCGTGCTGGTGCCCGACAGGACGGCGATTTTCTCCCCCGGCCCCACGTCCAGATTGAAGTGTTCAAAGATCGGGGGTGCATTGGGGAAGTCAAACGACAGGTCCTTGCAGGTCAGCCGTACCCCGTGCAGGGTGGGATCGGGAAGCGTGACCGAGAGCTGGCCAGGGTCCGCGTCCCGGGGATGGGCGAACAGGGTGGCGAGTTCCTGCAGGGAGGTGAAGGTATAGATTAACGCGTACATGCGCCGGGCCAACGTGTCCAGGTGGATGAGCAGGGCGCCGACGATGACTTCCGCCGCCACGAACTGTCCCAGCGTCAATTGGCCGGCAGCCATCAGCCAGCCGGCCGTGGCGATCAATCCGCTGTGCCCCAGGGCCTGCCACAGGACGGCCCCCTTATACTGCCGACCGGTCAGGATGTCGGAGCGCATCCTCCTGGCCATGACGTAGGCACGGACCAACTCGTCCGTCTTCTTGAGCAGCAGCGGCGTGCTGGCCGTGGATTTGAAGTGCAGTTGATTGTGGGCCACGTCCTGCAGCCAGTTGAGGGTCCGGTAATGCAAGTCCGACACTTTCATCGTGATGAGCAAGCCGCCTCTGCCGAACGTGGTGATGATGAAGGCGAATCCACCAACCACCACGACGTTGTAGAGCAGGAAATAGGGGTGGTACATGACCAGGATCGTCATGCCGATGCATCCGCCGATCGTCACGTTGATCAGGTCCGTCAGCATGGCGACCAGTGCCCGTGGCAGAAGCTCCGCCTCTGCAAATCGGTTGGCGTGGCGCGGGAGGAAACTGTCTTCTCGAAACTTGGGCAGTTGTTCAGCAAGGGCCAGCGCGATGCGGGTGTACAGGCGTTGGACCAGGATTTCGACCGCGCGGGCTTGCAGGATGCGGAGGGCGCCGATAAAGATCAGCGTCACCGCCATGATGCCGGAGAGGGTGACGATCATGATCGGCTGGATGGCGAAGGCGAAGGTGTTGGTCATCTCCTGGACGGTCAGTGGGACGATCAGGGCGAAGAGTCCGATGCCCAGGGCATAGGACACGATGATGCCCAAGATCTTCCGCTCGAGACGCAGAAACAGTCCGAGCCTGGCCAGCGTGGCTTTGAGCAAGCCGCTCTGATCGACGGGCACGTCCTGGCCGAGCATGCGCATGGCTGACTCCCGGCCGTCCTTACTTCTCGAAGGTACGCTGCGGTTGATAGCTCACGGGGATGGCCGAGGCCGGCGCCTTGGCCCAGGCCCCGATGGCCCATTGGTACATGGCATGCGCCTTCTGGTAATCGGCCTGCGCCCTGATCCACTGCGCCTCCGAGTCCACGGTGTTCCGCTCGCGCAGATTCACGAACAAGACGCTGGTGGCACCCAGGCTGAACCGGAACCGTTCGCCCTCTTCCAACGTCCGGGCCATTTGGAGGGACTGTTGGGCGGCGGCGATCCGTTCCTTGGCCCGTTCCATCGCGGAGAGTGAGTTGTCCACATCCACCACTACCTGCTGCTGGCGGAACAGTTGGACCAGCACGAGCCGGTCCGCCTTGCCCTGGGCTTCGAGCACTTCGCCCTTGCTGCGGCGTTGGAGGATCGGGATGCGCAGTTCCAGCCCGAATTTGTACCCGAGGCCCAGCACGAATTTTTCAGGCGTCCGGGACGGCGACGCCTCGGCGTCCAGGCTGGGCAGGAGGTTGTTCTTCGCCAGTTCCAGGTCGATGTTGTTCAGCTGGGCTTCGATCGAGATCGCGCGGATCTCGGGCCGTACCGACTTTGCGTTGACCTTGTCGGCCAGCACGGTTTCGGCCGATGGCAGGCTCGCGGCTCTCGGGAAATCGGCCACTCGCTCTCCTCCCGGGACGATCGGCGTATCCTTCTCCCAGAGAAACATGGAAAATTTGTACTGCTCCTGCTCGACCAGCCTCGTGGCGGCAATGAATGCCTCCCGCCGGCGCTGCACTTCCTGGTTGGCTTCGACCACGTCCAGCGGCGCCACCGCCCCGGCTTTGGCACGGCCCTCCACCTGTTTGAGCCGATCCTCTGCGACTTTCAGCGCGCGCTTATGGATATCGGCATATTTCCAGGCGGCGATCCAATCCCAGGATTGGCTGGCGCCGGCCAACAACAGATCTTGCCGGGTCTGCGAAATCTGGACGTCCGCCCGAGGATCCGCGAGTCCGGACCGCTGGAGTTCGGCGTTCTCCGGGTTCATCATGAGGCCGCGGAGCAAGGGCATGGAGGCTCCCAGGAGGATCTGCTCCTTGTTGCCGTCATACCCGAGATCGGGAACTTTCGCGTTGCCGATCACCTTTCGAAAGCCGGCCATGCCCTTGAAACCGGAGGGATCCTTAAAATCCATGAACGTGTCGTTGAACCCGGCGGTCTGCACGGATCTCGACGGATCGCTGGATGAAATGAACCGTTCGATCTCGGAGTCGTTGACGATGGTGGGTTCGAAGGCGCCGAGGGCCCTCAGCATGCGGCCACGGGCCACGACCTTTTCGGTGCCCGCGCCTTTGAGCAGCGGATGGGAGCGGTCCACCCAGGCGAGCACTTCGTCGAGCGAGAGTGGAATCGGCGGCAAGGCTTTGGCGTTCGCGTCGGCAGGCGCCGCCGCCAGCGCCGGGAGCTCGAGCGAAAAAGCGGCGCAGAGCAGCGCCGCCAGCATGATGACGGGACGTAGGCGAATCATGGGCGTTCTCCTTTCTCTACACGAGGGGCCGGATGATAACCGAGGACAGTTGGAATGAGCGTGGCTGGGGCCGATGGCGGGCCGATAAGACAAACCGGCCATGCGCATGAGCGGCAGAACCTACTTCGCACCTCGACCGGCTTTGGGTAAGAGCGTGTCGAGCAGCGTCGGCGGGCCCTCCTGGTAATCGGCCGGGAAGAGATTGAACCGCCGCCACAGTTCGTACCATAGGGGAACCCGATTCAGAATCACCCAGCCCATGACTTTGGTGCCTTGGCGGACTTGGGCCTGTTCCGGCCAGGGCCGGTCGTCCGGATCCGGCACGACCCAGAAGCGGAAGTTGCCCTTGCCGTTGTCCACCTGGTCCACGACTTTGATGATCCCGCCGAAGGTGCCGGCCATGAGTTCGGGCCAGGCAGGCAGGGGGATGGCCGGGATGCCGTAGAAGAGCAGGCGCACTTTGCGCCCGGCGTTCAGCAGCGGCGCATCGAGCCCGTCGGCCAGCATCTCAACGGCTTTGTCCGCGCTGGTGGGGGAGATTTGCACGAGCCGGTCGCCGACCTTGACGGTCTCGCCTGGGCCGACCTCCGCCATGCGGACGACGGTGCCGTCGGTCGGGGCCAGCACGCGGCTGGCGATGCGTCGTTGCGTGGCGTTGGAGAGGCGCAGCCCGACGTTGGCCAGGTGGTCTGCGGCCCGTGCCGCTTCCGCCAGGGCGCCGGCCCGCTGGGCCTCGGCGTCCATGAGGCGTTGCACGACCTCGGCGCTGATCTGATCGCGGCCGAAGCTCAGAGCGCGCATGCCTTGCTTGGCCTCCGTCAGCGGGGCCTCCGACCCTTGCAGAACGGCCTTGCTGGCGATGGCGCCTTGAATGGACAGTTCCAGCTCTCGTTGTGACACAAGCCCCTGGGTGGCTAGTTC
>JBJTAZ010000084.1:0-13605 GCA_046091085.1 Nitrospiraceae bacterium | reverse complement strand
GAACTGAATACCCTATACAGCCATAAGGAGGACGTTATGACTTTAATGACGTACACCCCGTTCGATCGACAGATTGATCAGCTTTTCAACGAGACGCTGGGTCTGCGCAGCAAGTCCGCGACGACGTGGGCTCCCCGCTGCAATGTGTATGAGGATGAGCATCGCTTCGTGGTGGAGGCGCTACTGCCGGGGATGGAAGCCAAGGAGATCGCCATTCAGGTGGAAGACGGGGTTTTGACGCTCTCGGGCGAGCGCAGAGCCGCGGACGTGTCCGAGCGGACGTACTTGGTCAAGGAGATCGGGCTGGGTGAGTTTACCCGATCCTTCACGTTGCCGACCAATGTGGACCAGGGCAAGGTTGTCGCATCCTACAAGCAAGGCGTGCTGGTGATCGAACTGCCCAAGCGCGAGGAGACCAAACCGCGCCGCATCACGATCGCCGCCGAGTAACGAGGCCAGGCGGGGGAGCAGTCGCTCCCCCGCTCGCCCACTCCCTAGCCGATCGCGACCGACTTCCCTTTCAGATCCTGGGTCTTTCCGCTGGAGTGGCGCTTTTCGATACGCCATTCGGCGGGTGTGATCTGCAGCAGATGGCCTTTGACCGTCAGCAGCTCGCCTTGTTTGAATACCACGCGCTCCGAATCCTGCAACTCGACCTGCAACACGACCTTCCCGGTCTCGGTATTCTTGATCAGCAGGCTGGTCGGCGTCCGGCTGAGTTCGTGCGCCCGCCGTTCGTTGAAGGCCAGCGTACTGTCTACGACCTTGACGATCAGGCGGCTGACCTCGTCGTACAGGACGCAACTGATCCGAAGGGGCCCGCCCGGCTTCGGTGGCGCCACTTCGATCTGCGGAATATTTTCGATTTCCACCGTGCCGTCGCAGTTCTGATATAGATTGGACCCGATTTCAATATCCACTTGATCCCCTTGCCTCTTGATGAAGCTGCAGGCATCAGCTTTCAGCATGAATGCCGAAGACGCAAGCTGAGAGCTGAATGCTGTCTGCTGTCTGTTAGGATTTCTTAATCCGGTCCAGGATCAGCGCCACGCAGCCCCCCAGCAATCCCCCGCCCACCACCGCGGTGAGCAGTTCGACTAACTTCATCTCCCACAGGGAGCCTTGGGCCAGTATAACCTCGCGGATTCCGCCTTGAAGCATGATGACCGACAAGGCCATGGCCGAGCCGATCAGGAACCACCACCCAAACATCTTGAGCGATTCCATGATGCCGCTCTCCTTTACGACCAATCGCTTCCGCGCCGGTCCAGACTCCGATACTGAATGGCTTCCGCCAAATGGGAGCCGTGGATCCGCTCCGACCCGGCCAGGTCGGCGATCGTCCGTGCCACGCGCAGAATTCGCCCGTAGGCCCGGGCGGACAGGCCGAGCGTCCCGATGGCCCGGTCCAGCAGCTCCCGGTCGGCCGTATCCAGCGCGCAGTATTTCTTCAAATGACGGGGCTTGAGCTGGGCGTTGTTGAAGATCGTCTCCTGCCGGTAGCGGGCCGCCTGCCTCGCCCTGGCCTCCGCCACCCGCTCCTTGATCGTCTCGGACGATTCCCTCGTTCCCTCCCGTCCCAGCTCGCGGACCGGAACCGAGGGGACCATCACCTGGATATCCAGCCGGTCCATCAGTGGCCCGGAGAGGCGGGTTCGGTACATCCTGATCTGGTTCGGTGTGCATCGGCACTCCTTCGTTGAATCGCCGTAATAACCGCAAGGACAGGGGTTCATCGCCGCGACCAGCATGACGCGCGCCGGATAGCGCAGCGACCCACTGGCCCTCGTGAGGACCACGGTGCCGTCCTCGAGCGGCTGCCGCAACCCCTCCAGCACATGCCGCTTGAACAGCGGGATCTCGTCCAGAAATAAGACGCCGTGATGGGCCAACGACACTTCGCCAGGCCTGGGCACGACGCCACCGCCCACCAGCCCGGCATCGGACACGCTGTGATGCGGCGCCCGGAACGGCCGGGCCGTCACCAACGGGCGATCCGCGCTCAACAGCCCCGCCACGCTATGCACGCGCGTGGTCTCGATGGCCTCCTCCGGCTCCATCGCCGGCAAGATGCCGGGCAGGCGCCGCGCCAGCATCGTCTTGCCTGAGCCGGGCGGGCCGACCATCAGGACATTGTGCCCACCCGCCGCCGCCACTTCCAAGGCCCGCTTCGCATGTTCCTGCCCGATGACCTCCGCAAAGTCATCGTCCGGCGATGGCGACGTGGCCAACAGCGCCCGCCGATCCACCTGGGCGGGAGGGATCGCCGTGCGGCCGCTCAGAAATTCCACCGCTTCGGGCAGGGTACGGACCGGATGGGCCGCCACCCCCTCCACCACCGCCGCCTCCGCCGCGTTCTCGGCCGGCAACACCAACTGATGGGTGCGGCGGAACGCCAACCCGATCGAGAGGGCTCCGATCACGGGCTTGATGCGGCCGTCCAGCGACAATTCCCCGACCAGCACCCGATCGCGCAAGGCCTCGGGCGGCAACACCTCTTCCGCGACGAGAATCCCCAGGGCAATCGGCAGGTCCAAGCCGGACCCTTCTTTTTTCAACCCGGCCGGCGCCAGATTGACCGTGATCTTTTTAACCGGAAACGAGAAGCCGGAATTTTTGAGCGCCGCACGCACCCGGTCTCGGCTCTCGCGCACAGTAGCATCCGGCAGGCCCACGACCGCAAACTGAGGCAGTCCGCCTCCGATGTCCACTTCGACCTCGACCGGATGAGCTTCCAATCCGACCAACGCCGCGCTAAGAACCTTGGCCAGCATAGGAATGCCTTGTGGCGAGGGCAACCGAACACTGTGGCAGATTATAGGCCGCCCCCGAGGACTTTTCAATAAAGAAGCCCTCGCGCACGCACCGCGCCCTCCGTGTATAATAGGCCCATGCGCGGCCCGATCACCTACTGTATTGCCATCGTCGGCTTCGTCCTCGGTTTCGTACTGGCAGCGAATCCGCTCACTCCTGTGGCCCTAGGACAGGAGCCGCCGGCTATGCCCCGAGGCCAGAGCCGCGCCTCCGCCACGCAGGTCGGCACGGTCATGGCGTTGCTGGCCACCTTTCAGGAAGCCGGCGCCCTCCCTCTGGAATCCAGCCCGGAAGCCAACCAGCTCATCAAAGCCCTTATCCAATTTCAGGCCGCCTTCATGAAAAGCCGCGACCCGGCCGTCTCAGACCTGCTGGCCCGGGCCCTCGAGGCCAAGCTCGGCGGTGAGGCTCCGGCGGCGACGCAAGCCTTTCGGACCAACGGATGGACCTCCGAATCCCTGGAGGCCCTGGTGGACTTCGTCGCAAGCCATCCCCCCTGGGGGCAGGGCTCGTTTGAGGAAGGCCTCCGAGCCTACCACGTCGAACGGCAGGATTTCGAGCTGCTGGCGCGGGTGTTCGTCTCCGCCCGCCGGGACCTGCAACGCAAGGGAGAGAACCTGCACCAAGTCTATCGGGCCAGACGGTTGGAGATGCCGGGTGGCCGAACCGCCCCGAAGAAGAACGTGCCCATTATCGAATGAACGACATGGACATCCCCCAGAGACTTCACCATCAAACCAAGGAGGCGGACCCATGGCCACCAAAGCCTACATCCTGATCAAGGTAAAAGCCGGCAAGACCAAAGAGGTCATCAAGCAGCTCAAGAAAATCCCGGGCCTCGAACAGGCGCACCCCTGCTTCGGACAGCCGGACATCTTCAGTTTCGTCAATGTCGCCGATGAGAAAGCCTTGTCCGACGTGGTGATCACGAAGATCCATACCATCGAGGGTGTGGAGGAAACCGACACGCATATCGTGGCGGAAACCTAGCAAGCGCCTGCGTTGACAAGGCGGCGAAGCCATCGCTATAGTACGCCCCGCTTGCCGGGACGGATATCAGCCGTCATCGCCCGATCCCATGAACAGAAGGAGCACCATGCCCGAACGGCTGCCCCGTTTCACGAAAGACCAAATCGGCACGAGCGCCGTCCGCTTCCCGAGCGGCGTCCCCATGCCCTCCATGGCCGATGCCGCCGTAGACCCCTACGTCAAGACCCGGATACCCAAGGAAGCCTTGGTTGAAGGGTTGCTATTCGGACCGCAGGACAAGGGGCCATTCCCCGGCATCGTCCTGCTCCACGAAGCCTGGGGGCTCACGGCCCAGATCAAAGACCTGGGTGGCCGACTGGCCCAGGAAGGCTACATCGTGTTGATCCCTAATCTCTATTCCCGGCAAGGCGGCACGGTGACGGCCAACGAGGAGATTGCGGACGCCCTGGCCGCCCGCGTCAAGGAAGCAGACCTGCTGCTGGCGATCAGTTCTTGCTGCGAATTTCTCAATGCCCGCGACCACGTGACGCGCAACCTTCATGGGGTCGTCGGCTTCGGGCTCGGCGGGACGCTGGCGATGCGCATTGCCTGCCAGCGCAAACGCCTCCGTTGCGCCGTAGCCTTCTATGGCATCCCGCTGAACCCGCCGACGGCCGTGAACAGCCTGGTCTGCCCGCTCCTCTACCATCAGGCGGGAGCGGATGCCAAAGTGCCGGCCGAGGCGATGGAGTCGTTCAAGCAGGCGGCCAAGGAATCAGGCAAACAGGTGGACGTTCGCACCTACGAAGGCGCCCCCCATGCCTACATGAACGACGCCAGGCCGGACAGCTATCGGCTCGAGGCGGCCAAGGAAGCCTGGACCACGACCGTTCAATTCCTCTCTCAACACTTAAAGTAGTCAGCTCAAGTATTGAGAATACAGCAATATAATACGCACGAATATCGCGGCATTCTACGGGTCATGCTATGCGGGCTTGCCACCCTTGCGGCTCTGTTCATTCCCTTCTTGCCCGAGGCTCAGGCCGACGTTCCCCCTGACCAACCAGACTTCGTCTCCATCCTCGGCGCGCATCACAAAGACTTGGCCTCCCTCGCCTCCGATGCCCAGGCCCAAGTCATGTTTGTATCCAAGCTGAGCCCGGCGCTAGACCTGAAAGATGGCTCAGCACAGGGCAGACAGGGAGCCAAGCCGCCGCTTCGCGCCGAATGGGCCGCAGAACAGACCGAAGGACAGCCACAGACAGAATGGGCACAGACGTCGCTTCGCCTCACCGGCGACCTGGCTGCATGGGACCTGGCCAGCGGATTGAGGGTGGCAGCCGAGCAGGGAGACCAGGCGCTCCAGGCCCTGGTCCGGGACAGAGGCGATCAGCACGGCTGGCTCACAGGCACAGGCCAGGGGCGAGCGCTGCTCCACCGGGCGTTTCTCCTGGCCGAGACTGTGGCCGCCTTTGCCCAGGCCAGCCGGCCGGTTGGAGAGAGCGCCGGCTTTTCCGACTATGCCGCCGGCCTTGACCGGACCCTGCCCCTCATCGGCGCCGATGAGTCCTGGGTGGCCTTGGCTGAACGAGCCGGCGCGACCGGCGACAGACAACATTTAAACTCCGCCGCGCACGCCTCATCCGGCGACCACGATCGAGACCGTCTGGCGCAAGTCTATTTCGATACCAGGTTGAAACCGGTCCTAACCGCGCAGGTGATCGCCTCGGCCTTGCGAGCGGAAGCGGAGGCGGAACGGAGCAGCCGCGAGGCCTGGCTCCACTTGCACACGTGGAGAGACCGCCTGCGCGAAGCGAAAGGGCTGGCGCGCCTCTGCGGCCTGTGGCAATGGACCATCCACAACCATCAAAACCACCAAGACCATAAGATGATGATGCGATTTGATCCCCCTCCATCAACGCAGCCGGGGGCGCCGCCCCAAAAAACCGACATGAAGCCGGCCAAAATCGTGGTTCTGGGAGATGTCGTCTACCTACGCTGGGAGTCGGCCGGCGGCTTTCAAGAGGACAGCCTGCTCTTCACAGGCGAGGGACAGAGACTAGAGGGCAGCTTCGTCAACTCGGCCGGGGCCTGGGGATCGATCACGGGCAAACGGGCATCGGCCTGCGCAAAGTGAGGATGGAGGCTTGGGGCTGACTCTTCAGTCCAATACCGTGTTCGCGCTTACCGTTTCTGGCACGTCGCTCGCGCCAGCAGCCCCCATCCCGCAATGAAGCAGAGCCCGCCCACTGGCGTGATGGCGCCCACCCATCGGATGCCGCTCAAAGCCATCAGATAGAGGCTGCCGGAAAAGAGCAGGATACCGGCAAGAAACAACCAGCCGGCGAGGTACAGACCCGACCGACCGGCTTGCGCCGCGTCCCGCTCGATCAGCATCCCCGTGAGCAGCAGCGCCAGCGCATGATACATCTGATAGCGGACCGCCGTCTCGAACACCGTGAGCATCTCCATCGGCAGGATCGCCTTGAGGGCATGGGCGCCGAACGCGCCGGCCGCCACGCCCAATCCCCTCCGATCCGTCCTGGCCGGGTAGAGATGACACGGCAGGCTCATCGCTTGACTCCCCTTGCAGGCCGACGAGTCCCGCTGGGCCAGCGGCAAGGATTCTGGCCGACGGCAGGACCTGCGTCGCCTTCCCAGACGGGACAGGATTCTCTGCTCTCGGCATTCCCTCTGCATGGGACACAGCCGGTGGGGGCGCAGAGCCAGGCCTAACGATTGATGGCGTTGGCTCCTCATTGCCGGACTGCTGTCCAAGCATAGATTGAGGCACCTCATGCGCCTCGGAGGATTGGCCCTGTCGGACAAGCAGAGATTGAACCTCAGGGGGAGAAACCGGAGACAGAGGGACTTCCTGTTGGAACCGGGCCTGCTCCGCAACCTGGGTCGAGGTGGCGACAACCGCTTCCTGTCGAATGAGAGTCGGCTGGCCCAATGACGTTGGCCCAAGCCCTGTTGGCTCTTGCCGATCAGCGGGGCCAGAAAAGACAATCGGTAGCTTGCCTCGGACCAGCGCGGCATCGTAGAGAGGAGAAGCCGGCGCCGGAGAGACCGACGATTCGCCGGCCAATCGCTCTGACGATTCAGGGACAACGGGAGAGAAAGGAAGCCCGCCCTGCCGATCCTGGTCGGCCTCCGCAAGCAAGATCATCAGCAAGGCCTTGAGGTTCGGTGGTGCAGCCTGACCGGTGATCGTCCCGACCTTAGCCAACTCGGTTAGGAGTGCCTGCTCATGCTGGAGTCCTTGCGCCAGCAAGGCGCCACGAATCTGCTCGCCGCTCAGCGCCGCATCGGGCCGTCCAGAGGTCACCAACATCTGCTCCGCCAGCGTTTGGAATCGGGCCAGCGTCTGCGGCGCCACATCACCGCGCTCGGCCGCAGCGGCCAACGAGGCCGTGAGTGTGTCCAAGCTGGATGTCAGTGGCGCATCCGCCGGCAGGAGCGTTTTCAGCAGCGCCGCGATCTTGGGTAAGCTGCCCGGCTCCCCAGACAGGGCGACAGGAGCGCGATTGGATGGTAGCAGCTCAGCCTGGGCCGCCTGAGCATGGGGTTGCGCCAGCTGATCCAACCGCAAGAAGACTTGCCCGTCCCGCGATTCGACGTGGGCCTCCAACACCTGCCCCGGGGGAAATTGCCCAACGAGAGATGAGGCACGGAGCGTCACCCCCTTTACCAGCAAGAGCAGCGCCCCATCGTCCTGGATCTGCAGGACCGTGGCCCGGACCGCTTCGCCCGATACCAGCAACGAGGCAAGATCCGGCTTGCCGCTGCCCGGCTGAAGGGGTTCGGAAAGAATGAGCGGTGGAAACAAAGGAATTGGGAACATAGTCCGTCAGGCCGTGAAGTGCCATGACGGTATCGGCCGATTGAGCAAAAAACTTAAGAGGAGGAAGATCCTTGCGGGCAGATTGTTCGAGCAGCGGGGCTAGTTCTTGGCGTCGCCTAAGGAACCACCGAGTACCTTCGCCTGCCAGTCGGCCAAGGCGTGCACCAGTTCGTGGGCCAAGTCGGCCCGCCGCTTCTTGATCGGCCGGGACTTATCCAGATAAATCGTTTGATCCTCGACCACCCAGCTCGCCATCACGCCATCTCCCAGATGCTCTTCGAGCTCCTTGCGCGGAATCTGCTTGATCATCACGCGGTAGCCGAAGGGAAGATCCACATGTTCGGGAATCGGATGTCGTTTGAGTGACCGCAGCATCGTAATCCATTGTCCTTCCGACAAGGCCGGGCCGGCCATTGCGTACAATCCGAACTTACGCTGTTAATTGTTGCTGGACCGGCTTCGAGAGTCAAGGGCGTCAGAAGTGACTGTTTTATTTGGCCCGGATCAACTCGACGCAGTTACCGTTGGAGAAGAACCGTGGCAGGAACTGCCTTTCCGTTCGATGCGTCAGTCGGTCGTTCTATGCATGTTGGTGCCGGAGCCCGGACTCGAACCGGGACGCCCCTTTCGGAGCAAGGGATTTTAAGTCCCTGGCGTCTACCATTCCGCCACTCCGGCACTCGGTCATGCTTGCAAAGAAAAGGCTCTCGCGGATTGGCTGTGCCGAGGATACAGGAGGGCCCTAGCCCTTTCAACACACGGGCGGGAATTGTCGTCTTTTGAGAGGCGTGGGATTCTAGAAGCGGAAGCGATCGGGACGATAGGTGCAGGCAGACTTTTTCAACATCCTGCCAGGTTACTGCGCCAGCAGAGGCGTGTTGGGCCAAGCATACTCGGGCCCCAAGGTCGCCAACTGGGGCCGTTCGGCGCCCCTCGCTTGGAACAGGTATTCCCGGCCGCGCATCTCCCATCCTCCGGCGGTCTGGACGCCGAGCACCACCGTGACCTGCCACCAACGAAGCCCCGGCACATCCGGATCGTTCCAGCTCTCCGTGTCTTCGATCCCGTAAAAGGGGCAGCGGCAGGCGGCAAAGAGCGGCATCAAATGCGCCTCGTAGATGGATTGGATCGGACTGTCCCAATCGGATGGAGCTTGCATCATGGCCATCTCCTCGGATGAGACGGAAGCCTGCTCGCACGGGAAGTGCCTCACTCCGCAGCCAGCCTCTCCCCTGCCTGCGACACACAGCAGCATGGCGCAGAGGACCAGCGGACCGATCGTCACCGGAGTTGCCGGACGGGCTTGGACGCGCATCGTCGCCCTCCCTGCCGTTCCTGCTCACCCTATCGGCAGAACGGGAACACAAGTTGAGCGAATGTGGCCGGGAGGGATCACAGAAAAGCGGAACGGCCTGGGCCGGGGATGGCCGCAGGCCGTTCGGTTGGAGGGCTCCGGTCGGAACCGGATGCGGTGGGAGGGGAACTCCTGGGCGGAAGCCGGCCGGTTAGACCGCCTCCACCACGCGCCGCGGGGCTTCTTTCTTCGCCACCAGCGACTTCCCTCGCTCAATAACCCGCTCCACGCCATCCTTCAGGTCGCGTCCGAATCGGGTCGCCTGCACCTGCGTCTTTTTGGCATAGTGCCGCAACTGCCGCCTGGTCTCCGTGCCCGACTGCGGCGCATAGAGCAGGGCCAGCCCGGCTCCCACTGCCGCGCCGCCGGCAATCAAGGCCGCCATTTTCGCCGCTTGTCGTCCATTGGTCGTCATGGTCAACCCTCCTTGTTTGTGTGGTTCGCGTCTGTCCGTTATTCGGTCTCTCTCACAACTTCCGCGTGGCGTTCTCACGCGTTCACCTGCTACTACAGCAGCATCTATGCCAATCGTTTACATTTTATATGTTTGAATATTTACAATGATTTGGATCATATAGTTCGCGCAAACATTCAATCGGCATTTCGTGGCTTTTCTACAACAGGACACAGTGATCCGTTCCAAAAAGAAAACAGTGGGCCAACGATGATGTGGACAATCCGACTAGCGGGTAGACTGCAACAAGAGAATGGCCTTGAGCTGGGTTTCGGCTGCGTCTTGCCGTAGCCCTTGCGCGTCATAGGTCAAAGCCAGATTCACCAGACTGGCCGCTTCCTTGTTCCGGTCGCGCAAGGCCCGATAGAGCGTCAACGCCCGTTCATGCTGCTCGGCAGCCAGGGGCACTTGGCCCGCCGCCAGCGAGAGACTCCCGAGCAAGGCCCAAGCGTCCGCTTCTTTCCTCCGGTCCTTGAGGGTTTGATAGAGGGCCAAGGCGCGCCTGGCCATGGCCATGGATTCGCCACGCTGTCCTCCCTCCCCATACAATCTGGCTAATCTGGCGCGCAGGCCCGCCTCGGTGTTGAGGTCTTGCTGCACCTCGGCCATTGCCAGCCCTTCTTCAAACAACGGGCGCGCCGCCTCCCCCGCTCCCTCCGCCATGTGCCAGTCGCCGATCGCGCTGAGCGCCTGTGCTTGCTGCCCTCGGTCGGCCCGCTCACGCGCATCGGCGAGCGCAGCCTGTAACAGGGCCAGTCCTTCGTCGGACCGGTCCTGCCCGATCAGCAACCGGCCCAGATGGATGCGGGCCTCCCCTCTCCCCGCACGATCGTGCGCCTGTTGAAAAAGCATGGCCGCCTGCTCGTAAGCCAGCCGCGCCTCCGGCCCATGGTCCGAAGCTTCGGAGACCCGCCCCAGATTCAGCAACGTGCGCCCCTGTGCTAATGGGTCAGACAACGAAGCCTGAATCGCCGTCGCGTCGCGCAGCAGCGGAACGGCTTCGTTGGATCGGCCCTGCCGTTCCAACAGGTCGGCGATGTGCCCCAGAGCTGCCGCCTCGCCCTGCCGATGGCCGGCGG
This sequence comes from Nitrospiraceae bacterium, assembly GCA_046091085.1. Lineage (GTDB taxonomy): Bacteria > Nitrospirota > Nitrospiria > Nitrospirales > Nitrospiraceae > SYGV01. Next base: position 3,088 of record JBJTAZ010000084.1, on the reverse strand, counting down.
CACGGAACGACGCCAAGGCCCGTTGGTAATAGGGCATCGCCTCCTGGATGTGATTCTGGATCGCATGAAGATCGCCGATGCGGAGCAGTTCCTGACCATCCAACAAACGGGACGCAGGCGCGCGATCGGCCGCTGGCAGTCCGGCCGGCACAGCCAGGCCGGCGGACAAGAGCATCATGAGGAATACAGCCGCCGCCATAGCCTCAGCATACAGCCGTTGGCTCCACTTGGCCACAGCTTGCAAAATGGGGCGCGCCTCCCTACTATGCGGCGAACGCCAGATCAAGGAGCGCCTCTCACTATGCTCGACGTCATTCAATATCCGAACCTCGACCCGGTCCTGCTCCGGCTGGGCCCCTTGCAGCTCCGGTGGTACGGACTCATGTATCTGCTGGGCTTGACCGCGGCCTACTTCGTCATCAAGTCGCGAGCGGCGGCCCGCAACCTGGCCCTCTCCGCCGACCAGATCTACTACATGATCGTCTATGCCGCGGTCGGCGTCTTCGTCGGAGGCAGACTGGGCTACACCCTCTTCTACAATCTGCCCTATTACCTGGAACATCCGGCCAAGTTCCTGGCTGTTTGGGAAGGCGGCATGTCCTTTCATGGGGGCCTGTTGGGCGTGATCGTCGCCCTCACCCTCTTTAGCCGCCGCAAGGGCATCCCGGCCATGGTCGTCGCAGACCTCGCCGCCGCCGGCACGCCGATCGGCCTCGGCCTCGGCCGCTTGGGCAATTTCATCAACGGGGAACTCTACGGCCGCCCCACCGACGTGGACTGGTGCATGGTCTTCCCGACAGCAGGACCGGAATGCCGACACCCGTCCCAGCTCTACGAAGCGGGACTGGAAGGCGGACTGCTCTTTCTGGTGACGTGGCTGGTCGGGCGCAAGCCGACACCGCCGGGCACGGTCTTCTGGAGCTTCATCGCCGGCTACGGCCTCTGCCGGATGGTCGTGGAGTTTTTTCGGGAGCCGGACTTCCACCTGGGGTTTATCCTGGGCCCCTTCTCGATGGGCCAGCTCTTGAGCGCCCCGATGGTCCTGCTCGGCGCCATCATGCTGGCCTGGGGCTATAGAAGGGCTGAGCAACCGAAGTGAACGAGGTCGGTCGCTCGACAGGATGCTCAAAAAGGTCATCCGGCAAGGCCGCAGGGAAGCTCAGACCCCGAGGCGTACTTTTTCCGGTACGTTGAGGGGAATGAGCGACCGAGAACGCAGCCGGGGACGTTTTTCAGCATCCGGCTAATACGGCATCTCATCGTCGTTCAGCCCGAAATAGTGCCCGATCTCGTGCACGACCGTATCCCGCACTTCCCGCACCACCTCGTCGGCCGTGCGGCAGAGGCGTAGGATCGGCCCCCGATAGATCGCGATGCGCGCCGGCAGCTCGCCGCCCGGATCGAAGAAGGTCTCGTCATCCACGGCCGAGCCGGTATAGAGCCCCAGCAGATCGTCTTCCGATTCCAAGCCCATCTCGTCCAGCACCTCACGAGGCGGCTCCTCCTCCACCATGACCGCCACGTTCTTCACGATCTTGGCATAGTCCCTTGGCAAACTATCCAGCGCCTGACGGACCAAGCCGGCAAACTCTTGCACCGTGACGGTGAATGCCGGACGTCTGTGGCGGGCCCGATGCATCGCGTGCTCCCCACTGCACCGATTAGTACGGTTTCGGATCCATATAGGCTTTGTCTTTCGACATGAGCCCGCCGCGCTCCACCTGACTTCCATACTTGCGGAAGGGAGGGGAGTTCCAAATCACCTGGTTGCCGGGAGCCAGGTTCGCCGCCTCCTTATAATGGGCGGTGGCGTCCTTCTTGTTGCCCAACCGCTCCAGCGACAACGCCAAATTGTAATGGGCCTCGGCCAGATCCGGCTGGATCTTGATCGCCGCTTCATATTGCTGCTTGGCCTGCTCCCACTGTTCCTGCGCAAACAATCGGTTCCCCTCGGCCACGGCCGAAGCGGCCGCGGCCTGTGTCCCGGCCGGAGCTTTCAAGGTCAGGGGCACCGCGGTTTGTCGTGGTTTCTCCGGCCCCGCACATCCCGATGCGACGAGGACAAGGCAGATCGCCATCAGAATTTTCTGCATAGCCCACCCTCCGCTGTTTCGATGTGTGCCCATCACCGCTTCACGCCACTTTCACCCCAATGCCGCTCCGCAGGAAGATAAACTGGAAGCGAACCGGCTCGCCTCCCAGGCACGCACCGACCGCTTCGCGATACACCAGGGCCTGTGCCCAATAGGCGGCGGCCCTGGATTCCTCCTCGCCGGCCGCCACCCGATCGGTCTTATAGTCCGCAATCCAGACCTCCCCGTCAAGCCGATACAGCAGATCCATCGTCCCGTGCATGACGGACGGCCGATGGCCGACGGCCGACCGTTGGCTGCCGTCGCCAGGCCAGGGGATGGCGAAGGGCAGTTCGCGGCCGAGAATGTCGGCACGCCTGAGATCCGCGAAGGGCGCGGAGTCGGCAACCCCGGCAAAGAGCTCCTGCAACTCGACTCGAACCCGTTCGGCATCCTCCGCCTGCGCGGCTGGAATGGCCGTCCGGCATATCCGGTCTATGTGGGCCGGCAGTCTCGCGATTCGCTGCTGGCGCTGCTGCGTGAAGCCGTGGACGGAGAAATCGGCGTGCCGGACGACCGCACCTGTCGGATCGGCTCCGTGCAGTTTGAGCAGCAGGTGACGAAAGCGGCCGACCGGATCTCCCGAAAGCAGAGGCCGCTTGGCCCTCTACGTGGCGATGACGCAGACGGGACTGAGCTGGTGCGCCGCTGGGCTGAGCGCGACGAGGTCTGGGAGGCGGCGCGCCTGATGCAGAACGAACTGACGCCGACGCAGCTGCTCCGGCATCAGGCTCCCGGGTCGAGGGAGCCGATCCATCGGAAAGCGCGCGACGCCGAGCGGTCCCGTTTGGTCGGCACCCTGGCCCATCTGGTGTTGCAGGCATGGGATTTTGCCGACGATCCGAAGCGGCTGCCGGCCCACATAGACCGGATATGCCGGACGGCCATTCCAGCCGCGCAGGCGGAGGATGCCGAACGGGGTCGAGTTGAGTTGCAGGAGCTCTTTGCCGGGGTTG
>JBJTAZ010000083.1:0-9009 GCA_046091085.1 Nitrospiraceae bacterium | reverse complement strand
GCAGCGGATCGCGCTCCAGCTTGTCCAGGACTTCCTCCCAGCGAACCAGCACATCCTTCGTCACTTGAGGAAGCTCGTGGCAGGCAAAATAGTCCTGGGCAGCCTTGAGATAGGCACGCTGGACCGCGATCGCCGATGTCACTCTCCCGTCCGCTAGCTTCAACGTGCCTTTCATGTCTAGGTCCCGCGAGACCGCCTTGATCGCGCGCACCGGCTCATCCAGTTCCAGTTTGGGAAACTCCACGCCGGCTTCGGCCATCTCCAGTACGATCGAGAGGGTCCCCACCTTAAGGTACGTGGACAGCTCGCACATGTTCGCGTCGCCCACGATCACATGCAGCCGCCGATACTTGGCCGGATCGGCGTGGGGCTCGTCGCGCGTGTTCACGATCGGTCGCTTGATCATCGTATTCAGGTCCACCAGGCATTCGAAGAAGTCGGCGCGCTGAGAGATTTGATATTCAGCCGCGCTCGTCTGGTTTTCCGCCCCCACCTTGCCTGAGCCGGCAAAGATGGGCCTGGTCACCAGGAAGGGCACTAACACCTGCACGAGGCGCTCGAAGGACAGGGACCGGGCCAGCAGATAATTCTCATGGTACCCGTAGCTGTTCCCCTTGCCGTCCGAATTGTTCTTGTAGAGGACGAATTTCTCGCTCCCCCGCTCCCGGGCCAGGGCCTTCAGACAGTCGGCCATGATCCGCTCGCCGGCCCGCTCGAAGGCCACGACGTCGCGCGCGTTCGTGCACTCCGGCGTGGACTATTCCGGAGGGGCGCCGTCCACGTAGAGGCGGCCGCCGTTGACCAGAAGCTTGTTCAGCAGCCGGTTGTAATCGGGGCCGGGCCGTTCCCGCTCGCCTTCAACTACGAAGCCCCGCGCATCGAGCAGGGGAGTTTCGTTCTCGTAGTCCCAGAGGGCCTGCGGCGAAGGCAGATGGGGATAGTGACCGATGAGCTGAATGGAGTTGGAGACCGGATCCAAGGCGCCGGGCTCGCGCGCCGCAATGCCGAATTCCGTCTCCGTTCCTAACACCCGAGGCACGATCATGGGATGGGTCTCCAGGCTCCGGTCAGAAGTAGTGTCCCGTGCTGATCGTCTCGATGCTCCGAGACTCGTTGGAGCCGGCCGTAATGGTCCGCACGTGGACGATCTTCTCGCCCTTCTTGCCGGCGATCTTGGCCCAGTCGTCCGGATTGGTCGTGTTCGGCAGGTCTTCGTGCTCCTTGAACTCTTCCCGGATGGCCCGGAGCAGATCGTCTGCCTTGAGCCCCTTCTCGTTCGTCGCGATGGCCCGCTTGATCGCGAACTTCTTGGCCCGCGAGACGATGCCCTCGATCACGGCGCCGCTGGAAAAGTCCTTGAAGTAGAGCGTTTCCTTCTCCCCGTTCGCGTAGGTCACCTCCAAGAACTTGTTCTCCTCGGAGGTGGCATACATGGACTCCCCGGTCAGGCCCACCAGCCGCTCCACCATCGCGTTCCGGTCCCCTCCGTGCCGCTCCACTTCGTCGGCGGCAAAGGGCAGGTCCGCGATCACATACTTGGCGAAAATTTCCCGCGCCGACAGGGCGTCCGGCCGGGAGATTTTGATTTTGATGTCGAGCCGTCCCGCGCGAAGCACGGCGGGATCGATCAGGTCCTGCCGGTTGCTGGCGCCGATGACGATCACATTGCGCAGCCGCTCTACCCCGTCGATCTCGGAGAGGAACTGCGGCACGATCGTGGACTCGAGGTCCGAGGAGATGCCCGAGCCGCGCGTGCGGAACAGGGCATCCATCTCGTCGAAAAACACGATCACTGGATTGCCGTCGGCCGCCCGCTCCTTGGCCTTTTTGAAGACCTCGCGACCCTGCCGCTCCGATTCCCCCACCTATTTGGTCAGAAGCTCCGGGCCCTTGACGTGGAGGAAGAAGCTCCGTAACTGCTTGCCCGTGAGGTGGCTCAGCTTCTTGGCGATCGAGTTCGCCACGGCCTTGGCGATCAGCGTCTTGCCGCAGCCGGGCGGGCCGTAGAGCAGCACGCCTTTGGGCGGGTTCAGCTTGTGCTCGGCGAACAGGTGCGGATGGAGAAACGGCAGCTCCACCGCATCCCGGACTTGCTCGATTTCCTTGGCCAGGCCGCCGATGTGGTCGTAGCTGACGTCGGGCACCTCTTCCAGAACCAGTTCTTCCGCTTCGGACTTCGGGAGTTTCTCGATCACGTAGCCCGAGCGCGGGTCGTACAGGAGGTGATCCCCGACGCTCAAGTGTTCGATGAGCAGCGGCTCGCCCAGCTCCGCGACCTTCTCTTCGTCGAAATGCAGGGTCACGAGCGCGCGCCGGCCTTCCAGAAGGTCCTTGAGGCGCACGACTTCGCCCTGCCCGTCGAACCCCCTGGACTCGATGATATTGAACGCTTCGTTAAGGACCACTTCCTGCCCCTTGCGCAAATCCTTCGCCTTGATCGAGGGGTGGAGGTTGACCTTCATCTTGCGGCCCGTCACGTAGACATTGGCCGTCGAATCGCGGTTCAGGCTGGAGAAGATGGCATAAGTGGACGGCGGCGCCGTCAGTTTTTCGACTTCGGCCCGTAGGGCTTCGATCTGAGTCTTGGCTTCCTGGAGGGTCGCGGTCAGCCGCTCGTTCTGCCTGTGAGCTTGATCCAACTGATAGCGGGACTGTTGCAGCCGATGAAGCTCTTCCTCCAGCGTCTGGATCTGAAGTCGGAGCTTCTCGACGTCGCGATTGTCGTCGTCGCTCTTTCTCACGGGGTTCGCCTCTCCATCGGACAGACGTTCGGTAAGTTTCTTGACCGAATCCCGGAGGGTGCGCAGGCGGCCTGGATTCCGCTTCGACTCAGCCATGATCCCCTACGTCCATCGGTTCACCATGTCGAGCAGGCAACGCATCCAAGCCCTGGCGAATTCTATCATCGCCCCTACAGGCGGTCAACTCTTGCCGATGAATCCACTGGTTGCATCGAGCAGCTCTCGCGTGGCGGACCCGACCGATTCGGCGGACAGGATCGCCGAGATCACGGCCACGCCCTGCGCTCCGGCCAGCCGCATCTCGCCGAGACGAGCGGCCGTGATCCCTCCGATGGCAAAGACCGGCACCCGGATGCGCTGTGCGGCTTCTTTGAGCGGACCGAGCCCGAGCGGCGCCCCATAGGCCAGCTTCGACGGAGTGGCATAGACCGGCCCCAGCAGCACAAAGTCCGCTCCCTCCGATTCGGCCAGCGCGGCGTCCTCGACCGAATGGACCGACCGCCCGATCAAAGACTCCGGCCCCAGCAACCGACGCGCCACCGTCACCGGCAGACTGTCGGCGCGCAAATGCACCCCGTCTGCCTCGACGGCCAGCGCGATGTCCAGCCGGTCGTTGACGAGCAGCCTGGCTCCATGCTCGCGCGTAAGCGTACGGACTTCGCGCGCAAGTTCCAGCAGATCTCTGGTCGAAAGGTCCTTCTCCCGCAATTGCACGGCGCGCAGCCCTGACTCCAAGGCTTCGCGCAACAGAGGGACAAGCGGGCGCCCGGCTGTCTGATGGCGATCGGTAACGAGATAGAGTGAGAAATCAATGCGGGGCATTTTCAGGAGACCGTCAGGCGTGAGGGATACGGTGGAAGGAACGCACCGTCGGGAATTCACTCGCCGTACGCCTCACGTTTCACGCCTCACGACGCTCACAGCATCCCTTCGATTGGGCTGCTGGCTGTCGCGTAGAGCTTGCGGGGAATGCGCCCCGCCTTGAACGCCAGGCGCCCGGCGTCCACGGCATACTTCATGGCCTCGGCCATCATGATCGGGTCTTTCGCCCCGGCGATGGCCGTGTTCATCAACACCGCATCGGCGCCCAACTCCATCGCCAGGGCCGCATCGGAGGCCGTACCGACCCCCGCATCCACGACGATCGGCACCTTCACGGTTTCCATGATGATCTTGAGGTTATAGGGATTGCGGATGCCGAGCCCTGAGCCGATCGGCGCCGCCAGCGGCATCACCGCCGGACAGCCGATGTCCACCAGCTTCTGGGCCACGATTGGGTCGTCGTTCGTATAGGGCAGGACGATGAACCCTTCCTTGATGAGAATCTTGGCCGCCTCGATCAGCCCGGCCGTGTCGGGAAAGAGCGTCCGTTCGTCCCCGATCACCTCCAGCTTCACCAGATCGGAGACCACGGCCGCCCGCCCCAGCCTGGCATAGCGCACCGCGTCTTCGACCGTGTAACAGCCGGCCGTGTTGGGCAAGATCGTGTACTTCTTGGGATCGAGGTAGTCGAGCAGGTTCTCCTTCGACCGGTCGGTGATATTCACCCGCCGCACCGCCACCGTGACCACATCGGCACCGGACGCCTCGATGGCCTTCTTCGTTTCGATGAAATCCTTGTATTTGCCGGTCCCAACCCAAAGGCGGGACGTGAATTCACGGCCTGCAATCACCAGCCGATCGTTGCTCATAACGCGCCTCGCACGTCCATCCCTCCGCCAATGAAACTGATGATCTCGATTCGATCGCCTTCTTGCAACTGCCGCTGCGCGAACGCTTCCTTGTCCAAAATTTCCAGATTCACTTCCACGGCCACGCGATCCGGCTTGATGTCCAGATCGCACAGCAAATCGGCCACCGTCATGCCGGCCTTGGTCTCTCGTGGCTCCCCATTGACGTGTATCTGCATAGGATGACGGTGCCTGCATCCTACGGGACGCTCAAAGTCCTTGTCAACAAAGGCCGGAAGGCCCTAGCGGCGCCACCCCGCCTCTTGTTATCATGAAATGTATCCTGCACAGGTGGGCTTCGATGACCGCCACCAATAAAGCCGTAGCCCAGATTTTCGCGTCGATGGCAGACTTGCTGGCGGCGCGCCACGCCAACCCACACAGGGTCAGGGCCTACCGGCGCGCGGCCGATGCACTGGTGGAGTTGGAAGAGGATCTGGCCGTCGTTGCCGAGCGGGGTGCGCTGCTGGAGATTCCCGGCATAGGGAAAGACCTCTCGGCCAAGATTCAGGAGTTTCTCAGGACCGGCACCATCCAAGCCTATGAGGAGCTGAAGACACCGCTCCCACCAGACATCGCCGAGTGGGCAACACTCCCAGGCCTCTCGGACAACGTCGTCCAGCACCTCTACACCAGGCTGGGGATCAGGACGTTGGACGATCTGGAAAGCCTCGTCCGCACCTACCTGCTCCGCACCCTGCCCGGCGTCACCGCCTCGGATGAGGAACTGCTGGCGGCAATTCAAGCTCGCCGCCAAGCAGCCCCCTAATCAATCCGAACGTTCACCGAACGTTCGCGAAGCAGTCGCTATAGCGGCTTGAGGTCCTTGACTATCTTCCAAGTCTTCAACAGCTCGACCGCTTTCTGGAGCTGGATGTCCTCTTCCAACGAGGCCTCGCCGCTCGGATCGCCAGGCGCCCCTTTGGCGCTGGGCTCCTCCCCAGGCTTGGCGACGGCCGGAGGAGTCGTCGGAGTCTTCGCAGCCGGATGGGGCGCCGTCGGCTTGCCGTCCCCTTCCTTATCTTTATCCTTATCCGCAGCCTTGGCCACCACAGTCGGCGGCTGGGGTTTCACGACGATATCCGGGGTGATGCCGGTGGACTGGATGGACCGGCCCTTGGGCGTGTAGTACTTGGCCGTGGTCAGACGCAAGCCGGACCCGTCGGCCAGCGGCAGGATTGTCTGCACCGAACCCTTCCCGAACGTCGTCGTGCCGATGATGACGGCCCGGCCCCAGTCCGGCAACGCGCCGGCCACGATCTCCGAGGCGCTAGCCGAGCCTTCGTTCACGAGGATGATCAAGGGATATTCTTCCGGCGCGTCCTTCATCCGGGACAGGTACTCGTCCTTCCGCCCGTCTCGCCCCTTGATGTACACGATCAGCTTGCCCGGGGCGACGAATTGCTCCGACACCTCCACAGCCGCGGTGAGCAGGCCACCGGGGTTGTTCCGCAAATCCAGGATCGTGGACTGGAGCTTCTGCTCCTTGAATTTCTTCAGGGCCTTGCTCAAATCCCGGCCCGAGGCTTCTTGAAACTGGGTCAGCCGCACGTAGGCGATGTTGCCGTCGAGCACCTTCGTGCGGACGCTTTCGATCTTGATGATGTCCCGCTCCAAGGTGAAGGGCAGCGGGTCCGCGACCCCGTCCCGCTGGATCGTCAGCGTGACCTTGGAGCCCTTCGGTCCGCGCATCTTCTGCACGGCATCCATCAGAGTCAGGTCCTTGGTGGACTCTTCGTTGACCTTGATGATGAAGTCCCCGGCCTTGATGCCGGCCCGATGCGCCGGGGTCCCCTCGATCGGCGCAATCACCGCCAGACGGTTGTCCTTGATGCCGATCTGGATGCCCACGCCGCCGAACTCCCCCTTGGTCTCGACCTGGACCTCCTTATACATCTCCGGGGTCATGTAGGCGGAATGGGGGTCCAGCGTGGCCAGCATCCCGCGGATGGCGCCTTGCACCAGGTCCTTGGGCTTGACCTCCTCGACGTAGTGCTTCTGGATCTGGCTCAGCACCTCCGAGAAGGTCTTCAGCTCCTCGTACGTTTCCGTTGCGTGGCCGGTCCGCTCCCATCCCTTCCCGATCAACACGCCCACGAGCAGGGTGAGCACGACGAGAGGGCCCAGATACCACGATCTCCGTTGCGGGTCTTGTTGCATGGAATCTTCCTTTCTGTCCGATCCTAATTCCGCCTATTATCGTCGTTTCGCCAGCCAGGCCAGGGGGTCCACCGGCTCCGCCCCCTCGCGCAATTCGAAATAGAGCGTGCTCTCGCCGGTCAACCCCGTATCCCCGGTTTCGCCGATGACCTGGCCCGTCTGCACCTGTTCCCCAACCTTCGCCATGAGCTTGGACGCATGGGCGTAGAGCGAGAAGAATCCGTTCGCATGATCCAGGATCACCACCAAGCCGTACCCCTTGAGCCAATCCGCATACGCGACCGTGCCCGGCATGACCGCGCGAATCGAGCTCCCTTCCTCGGTCCTGATTTCGATGCCACGTTTTTGCACGTAGGTGTCGAAGGTCGGATGCTTCTGCCGCCCGAAGCGGGACACGACCTGCCCGTCCGCCGGCCAGTGCAGGGCCCCCTTGAACGGATGGATGCCCGTGAGACCCTTCTTGGGCTTGGCGGCCGCCGCCATCCGGCGCGCCTCCAGCTCCTTGAGCAGCGAATCGATCCGGCCCGCGGACCGTTCCAGCTCCTCGACCATCCGATCATAGGCCTGCTTCTCATGCGTGACCTTGGCCAAGTAGAGATTTTTTTCCCGCTTGATTCCCTGAATCTCTGCCAGCTTCCGTTCCGTGTGCTGCTTGTAGACCACCATCTCCTGGCGGGCCTCCGCCCGCTGCCGTTCGATCTGTTGCAACCGTCCCACGTCCTCCTGGTAGGCGCCCAGCAGATCATACTCCCGTTTGGAGACGGCGGAAAGATATTGGAACCTTCTCTGCCAATCCCCGAAGTCGTCGGCGGACAGCAAGGCCTTCACATAGCCGAATCGTCCCTCCATGTATTGCACGCGAAGCCGGGTCAGGATCGAGCTGCGCCGGTCGCCGATCTGCTCGCGCAACGAACCGATCTGGCCGTTGATCTCCACAATTTCCCGGTCCTTCTGCGCCAACTTGCGGGCGATGTCCTGCCGCTCCTGGCGGCTTTTCATCAGGCGATCGTCCAGGTCCTGGATCGCCTGCATGGTAAACTCGCGCTTCTTTTCCACCTCGACTGCATGTTTCTTCTTTTCCTGAATCTCATCCTTGAGCTTTTCGAGGTTCTTTCGCTCGCGCTCGATCTTCTGGGAAATGGGATCGTTGCGATCCTTGGCGGCCATTGCCGGATCGCCAGCCCAGCCGGCTGCCAGCCAGCAGCCTGCCGCCAGGCCAATCGCCGCCATCTGCTTCACGGCCCTCACCCCCGACGCCGCTCCAGGCCCACCAACGAGACCAGGCTGCCGACAGTGCCCAGACAGAGACCGGCCGCCACCAGCCAAACGGACACCTGAAGGGGGAAAAACCCGAGCTGCGGTGCCAGCCCCAAGACCGGTCCCGGCCCGCTTGACCCGCTCAGATGCATGGTCAGGAATTCGAAGCCGCTCTTGAGCAACGCCAAGGCCAGCATCGCGCCCAATGTCCCAAGCACCGCCCCTTCCAGCACATAGGGCATCTTGATGAAGGCGCCGGTGGCGCCGATCAGCCGCATGATCTCGATTTCTTCCCGCCGCGCATAGAGCGTCAGCCGGATCGTATTGGCGATGATGGTCACCGCCGCCAACGCCAGCAACACTCCCACGGCCATCGAGGCCAGTTCCACGTAGCCGACCATGGTCGCCAGGTTGTCGATCCAATCCCGGCTGTATTGGACCTGCGCCACCCCCGGCACCGCCTTGAGCCGATCGGTCCATCGCTTGACCGAATCGGCCGACCGGTACCGGGACGCCAGTGTCACTTCGAAGGAAGCGGGCAACGGGTTTTCCCCCAGGCCTTGCAGCAAACTCTGCTCCGACGGGAACTGCGCCCGAAAATCGGCCAGAGCCTTCTCCTTGGACACGTAGGCCAGCGCCGCCACTTCCGGCTCGCCGGCCAGCCGCCGCTGGAGATCCGCCAGCCCTTGTGCCGAGAGGTTCTCGTGCAGGTAGACGATCACCTTGATGTCGTCCTGCAGCGCGCCGACGGCGCCCCGGAGATTCAGATACAGCAAGAGAAAGAGCCCGAAGCAGGCGAGCGTGAAAGCCGTGGTCACGATCGCCACGAACGTCGTCGTCCGGTTGATCCGGATGTTGGTGAAGGCCTCGCGGATCCAATAGCCGATGCGCTTCATTGGCCCGCCCCCACGTCCGAGGCGAGCTGGCCTCCCGTCAGCGTCACGACACGCCGGTTCACCTGCTCCACCACCTGGTGGTTGTGCGTCGCGATCAGCAGCGTGGTGCCACGCGCATTGATCGTCTTGAACAGGTCCATGATCTCCGCGGAGAGGTCCGGGTCCATGTTTCCCGTCGGCTCATCGGCCAGCAGGATCAGCGGACCGTTGACGATGGCCCTGGCG
>JBJTAZ010000082.1:0-3688 GCA_046091085.1 Nitrospiraceae bacterium | reverse complement strand
GCTTTCTTCAGCGTATCGCCCGGCATGTTGGCTTCTTTGGCCTTGGCGATGGCCAGGCGAAGGCGCGGGTTTCCGTCCGGATCGCCGCCCTGCCTGGCGGCAATCGTGATCTCGCGGATAACGCGGGTAAAGATTTTCCCGCGCTTGGCGTCAACCGACGCCTTGTGTCTCATCGTGGTGGCCCAGTGGCTATGGCCGCCCATGGATCCCTCCAAAAACGATAAAGTTGCTTGATTTATCGGTGTTTCTAGCACAGCCCTGCCTGGGAGTCAACGCAGGATCGGAGAGATCGTTTGGCGGCAGAGGCGCCGAACCCCAATTAGTCGGCAACAAGCGCTACCTTCGTCCAGATTGGCGTTTGATCGTGTGGAGCACGTCCCAGATACTCCAGAGGGAGACGGCAAGCAGGGGAACGGCGCGCAGCGCGAGCGTGCCGAGCGAAGGCGCCTCGCCGCCGACGGCCACCGCGCTCAGGAAGGCGACGAACCCTTCGGAAACGTGGAATCCCATGTCGAGGATAAGAATCGCCACGAGGAACGTGGCGCCTTTAGCCCACTCGCGAACGTAGAATTGTCCCAGTCCCGGCATCAACCCGGAGAGGATGGCAGCCAACGTGGGATTTTTCGAGCGAGGTGCAGGAGCAGTGGTCATAGTCAGATGACCAAGCCGAGCAGACGCTTACGCTTTGTTGATTGCATCTGCCCATGCCTTTTGGGGCGCCGTGCCGAGCTGAACGCATCCACCACGCTCCAGACGATGCAACCGATCAGAAAAGGCCCGAGGGCGAAGAAGAGATCTTGGTTGTCCCAGGGCACCGGCTCGAACGGATCAGGGTGGAGTGGCCTTGGGGTGTTGAACGCGTAAACCCAAACGATGATCACAAATCCGGCGCACAAGAGGAAGGACAGACCCTTTGTCGGCTGGCGATTATACAACTGGCCCAAGCCTGGCAGGATAAGCGATAACAAGCCGGCGAGCGCGGGGCTCTTTTTCTGAATCTGCCTTGTGGGCTTGACGTAGGTGGGCACGAGATCCGAAGTGCCAGTCCTCTTTTACATGAACTTCATGAACTTATCTTTGGCTTCATCCATCACTTGAGCCGTAATGGTCGTGGCGCCGCGCTCCTTTGCCAGCCGCTCGATCTCGCGACGGGCCATGGGGCGGATGAAGTCCGGAATGTTCTCCAACCGCTTCTCCGCATCGGCCGACCATGTGACGCCGTTGGAATCGTTCTTGGAATCGTCCATCACTTGCAGCGTGATGGTGGTCAGGCCGTTCTTGCGCGCATAGGCCTCGATACTGCTCTGCACCATCGGCTTGACGAAGGAGGGGAGACGGTCCAGTTTCTCCTTCGCATCCGGCGTCCAGGTAAAGTCCGACGTGCCGGCCTGGCTGCCGGAGGTCAACCCCATTTGCGCAACCATGGCGGAAAAGGGGCACCCGCCAGCCTTTTCGCCTTCCTTCGCAGGAGCGGTAGCGCTCGCAGTCGCGCCGGCCGGGGTCGCAGCCGGTTTGCCGGCTTGAATCTTCTCGTTCAGGTAGGCGGCCATCTGGCCGGAACCGGCAAGGGCTTCATCCTTGAGCGTGCCCCGCGTCATTTCAAAGGGCTGGGCCGCTTCGGTACGCCCACCCAATTTCACGCCGAGCGAACTGACCATCTGAGTCTCGCCCGGATTCGTCACCATCGAGAACTTGGCGCTGCAGGACGGGCAGGCGAAAAAGACGCCCAACGAACCCTCCGCCGGCTTCTCCACCTTCTCGAAGGTCATGTACGTTTCGCAGTTCAAACAGACGAACTTCATGGTGGCTCCTCTTACGGTCCGTAGGCCTAAAGTTTTTCGGCCAACACCTTCTTATAGTCCAGCATCGCCTGCACCCGTTCCGCAATCTCCTGATAGCGCTGGATGGTCGGATACGCGGCATCCAGCAGCGGCGCGCCCTTGTCGAACGTCCGCGCCAACGCCCGATCGAAAGGGACACGCCCCAGCAGGGGCACGTTCAACGCGTCGCACAGAGCGTCCGTGTCCCCCTCGAACAGCTCGTGTTCGACACCGCAGGATGGGCATCGGAACCGGCTCATATTCTCCACCATACCCAGTACGCGGATGCCCATATCCCGGGCATAGGTCACCGACTTCTGCACTACGTCGGAGGCGACTTCGGAGGGCGTCGTCACGACGATCGCCCCGGCCAGGTCGGGGATGAACCCGGCGATGACCGGCGGCTTGTCCGCCGCGGCGCCCGGCGGCAAGTCGGTGAGCAGATAGTCCAGCTCGCCCCAAACCACATCCGCCAGGAACTCACGGATCACGTTCATTTCCATCAGACCGAGCCAGACAGGGCTCAGGTCCATCGGCCCTTTCCAGCGCACCGGTGAAGCGGCGCCCAGAAAGAAATCCATCGAGGCGACCTTGACTCCCAAAGGACCGACCGGGGGAATCGCCCCCTCCGGCGTGATGGTCAGGGCCTGCCCGTGCATACCCAACATGCGCGGCACGCAGGGACCGTTTAGGTCTACATCCAGCAGCCCCACTTTATGCCCCAATCGGGCCAGCGCCAGCGCCAGGTTCACGGTGGTCATGCTCTTGCCGACACCGCCCTTGCCGCTCATGACCACCAGCTTATGGCGGATGCCAGCCATGCGAGCCTGGACCTGCTGCATTTGCGCGGTGATCTGCTGTACGACCTTGGCGTCGTCGCTGTATTGCAGTTTGCTGAGGATCGCTTTGAGGTCTTTATCGGCCATAGAATGCCGCCAGTGGCTCCCGGTTAGCTCGCAGAAACGAGTAGAGACGGTAACACAGGGCTTTCGAGCGAGTCAAACCGCTCAAATGGAGTATTGAAACGTCGGCTTCCCCCCGATCGCCTGCGCCAGCACGCCCCGTTTCTTGAGTTCTTCGATGACCTGCCGCGCGGCCGCATCGAAGTCCTTCGGCCCGGCGAACGAGAGGTCCGTATTCGCCGGCGGCTCCTCGTCGGACTTGCTCAGGTGCACGGCGATAACCGGCGCCGGATTGACCAGCGTCCGGACGGACGGCAATGCCTGCCGATAGGCCGCACCGAACGGATTGGTGGTCGACACGACGATCAGCCCCGTGTCGATGAGCAAGCGGGCGACTTCGCCGTACCGGCGCGCCATTTCTTTGGCGTCGGACGCCAAGAGGTCGGCGTCCAACCCGCGGCGAAGATTCTCTCCGTCGAGCAGATAGGCATGCCGGCCTTCCGCCACCAAGAGCGATTCCAGCTTTCTCGCCAAAAACGACTTGCCCGTATGCTCGCCGCCCGTCAGCAGGACGAGCGCCGCACGGTGGCCGTACTGTTGGGCCCGGACCTCCGCACTCACTTCGCCCTTCACCCAGGCAAAGTCGCGCTTGCGCGCCTCGTCGCGCAAAAACTCCTGCTCGTCGCGAACCGATTCCGTAATGATGCCGCCGCCAGCAATGTCATATTCGTCCACGATCACGAATCGGCCGGTCATTTCGGAGGAGGAGGAGAGATCAAAGGCCATCGGCGCCTTGGCGCGGAAGGTGATCTCCGCCACCTGGTTTTTTCCGACGGTGGCGCCGCCTTGCTGGTGCCCGAGGTCCATCGTATCCACGATACGATGGATCGCGGCCACTTCGCAGTCCACTTCCTGGGTCGCCAAACGCAGCAGGTATTTGCGGCCCCGCTCGAGCGGACGCTGCCC
>JBJTAZ010000081.1:0-5284 GCA_046091085.1 Nitrospiraceae bacterium | reverse complement strand
ATGTGCTCGTTCTGCAACAGTCCCTTCGCCCGCGGCCATGAGCGAAGCCGGCAGCTGCCCGACGTGTTGCGGGAAGCGGAGGCGCTCGTCGCGCGCGGCCATCAAGAGCTGATCCTGACCGGCGTCAACATCGGACGGTACGAGCACGACGGGCGGACCCTGCTGGATCTGATCAAAGAACTGGAGCGGGTCGGCGGCGTGGAACGGATCAGAATCTCCTCCATCGAACCGACCACGATTCCCGATGCCTTGCTGGAACACATGGCCGTCTCGCCGACGTTCTGCCGACATTTGCACGTCCCGCTGCAAAGCGGCGACAACGGCATCTTGCAAGCCATGAACCGACCGTACGGCGTCGGCGACTATGTGGCCTTCGTGACGAAAGCCGCAACGCGCATCCCGGACCTTTGCCTCGGCACCGATCTTATGGTCGGATTCCCCGGCGAAACGAACCGGGCCTTTACCAACACCGTCCGCCTGGCCGCCGACCTGCCCCTGGCCTATTTCCACGTCTTCAATTTTTCCGCCAGGCCCGGCACGGCCGCATCCAGACTGCCCGATAGCGTCCCGGCGGCGATTCTCGACGCCCGCACCAAGGAACTTGCGGACTTGTCGCGCGCCAAACGGCTGTCGTTTTACCAGCGATTCACAGGGCAGACGAAGTCCGTCCTGTTCGAAGCCAGGGAGTCCACCGGTCTCTGGACCGGCTGGACCGATAATTATCTGCGCGTCGGCGTGAAGAGCGGCCTGGAGTTGAGAAAGAACTTGGCGCCGGTCGTCCTGACCGGCGTGATGGACGGGCTGGCGGTGGGACACCTGGCGGATACGGGAGCGCCGGCATGATCAAACAGGAACCGGCGGCGTACCAGGTCCACATCGAAACCTTCGGCTGCCAGATGAACGAGTACGATACGGAACTGGTGCGTGCGCTGCTCACGGCCAAGGGCTTCACGTTTACCGACGACCGGGAGCGGGCGGATGTGGTCCTGATGAATACCTGCGCCATCCGCGAGAATGCGCACAACAAAGTCTATGGACATCTGGCGGCGCTCAGGCCCATCAAGAAGCAGAGGCCTCTCGTCGTCGGCGTCCTGGGCTGCATGGCCCAGAATCTCAAGGAAGAGCTGATGGAACAGGTCTCCATCGTGGATGTGCTGGTGGGACCGGATGCCTATCGCCAGCTGCCGGACCTGCTGACGCAGGCCATCCGGGCGCAGGAGCAGGGCCTCAGCGAGAAGGGCCTTGCCGTCGACCTGTCGGAATACGAAACCTACGAAGACATCCTGCCGCAACGCACCGAAGGCCTCAACGCCTGGATCGCCGTCATGCGAGGCTGCGACAACTTCTGCACCTTTTGCGTGGTGCCCTACACCAGAGGCAGGGAACGGTCACGGGATCCGCACGGCATCATCCGCGAGGCCGAGCACCTGATCGCCCACGGCCACAGACAGGTTACGCTGTTGGGCCAAAACGTCAACTCCTATCGGCATGAGGGATGGGACTTCGCGCGCCTGATCACAGCCGTCGCCGAGGTGCCCGGGATCGCCAGGGTTCGCTTCACCTCTCCCCATCCGAAGGATTTTCCCCCGGCCCTGTTGGAGGCGGTCGCCGGCCATCCGAAGATCTGCAAACACATTCACCTGCCGTTGCAATCGGGTAACGACCGGATTTTGGGCCTCATGGACCGGACCTACAGCCGCAAGGACTATCTGACCCTGGTAGAAGACATCCGGCGCAAAAATCCCGGCATCGTGCTGACCACGGACATCATTTGCGGGTTTCCGACCGAGACGGAAGAGGAGTTTCTCGACACTTATCGGCTGGTGCGGGAAGTCGGGTACCACCAGGTCTTTACCTTCATCTACTCCGAGCGCAAAAACACCATCGCGGGGCGAAAATATCCGGACGATGTGCCGGACGCGATCAAATCCGACCGCGTCACCCGGCTCGTGGAATTGCAAAAGCCCATTGCGCTCGGAAAAAACCGGGATCTGATCGGCTCCACCGTCGAAGTCCTCGTCGAAGGCGATGCGAAGAAATCCGCGGCTCAATGGATGGGGCATACCGATTCGAACATCACCGCCGTGTGGGAAAAACAGGGATCCATGGCCCGCCTCGGCGACCTCGTCCGCCTCCACATCACCGACGCCTCCGTGACCACCCTCTACGGCCACGAGATGTTGGCAGGTTCCTAGTCTTCACCGCAGGCTCTCGCGTCCAATTTAGGCGACCAAGGACAAACTTTGCTCCCGAGGCCGGCAGGCCTCTTGAGACTCGCAGACTTAAGTCGTCAATATTCCATTGGTTGTCCGTCCCGCTCCACAACCAGGGCATGGCATCAAGCTTGCCATTTCAAATGACGCCGCTGTCTGACTCGGGAGGCCGTATGAGCGTGGAACGGATCATTTCGATGGGGTTGCTCGGTTGGCTGGTCGTCGGTATCGTCCTGATGGGCCTGGACATCTGGTAGGAATAGCCGGACGTTCCGCGACGACGTCCGATCACGAAGGCCAGGGTTCGATGGGTGGAGAGAGGAGCATTTCTCCCATTTTACGCAGCAGCACCGAGGGCGCGATCGGCTTCTGCAGAAACGTGCTGCCTTTGACGGATAATCCATGGGCCAACATTTCCTCTCCGGCATAGCCGGACATGAACAGGATTTTCATGTCGGGCAGCAGGGGCGCCAGACGGTTCGCCACTTCCGGCCCGCTCATGTGGGGCATCACGATGTCGGAGAGCAACAGGTGAATGGGCCCCTCGTGCTGCTCCGCGAGCCGGATCGCCTCATCGCCCCCACAAGCAGCCAGAACCTGATAGCCATGCTGCTCAAGGGCCAATGTGATCATGGTCCGGACAATCGCCTCATCTTCCACCAGCAACACCGTCCCCTCGCCAGCCGTCATGGCCGGCACCCACACATCCCGGCTCTCCTCGGTTCCTGATGCCACGCAAGGCAAATAGACCATAAACTTAGTCCCGCGCTTCGGCTCACTGTGCACCTCGAGGCAGCCGCCGCTTTGCATCACAATCCCATACACGGTGGACAACCCCAGCCCTGTCCCCTTCCCCACCTCCTTGGTCGTATAGAACGGTTCGAAGATACGCGCGAGCGTATCGGCCTCCATCCCGCAACCCGTATCGGTGACTGCCAGCATCACATACGAGCCAGGCTGTAAGGCACCGTGCCGATTCGGTCCGATCCGGTCGGCCTGGACGTTGGCCGGTTCGATCGTCAATCGTCCGCCTTCAGGCATGGCATCCCGCGCGTTGAGGACCACGTTCATCAGGACCTGCTGCACCTGCCCCGGATCGGCCCTCACCAGTCCCATGGAATCCCCCAAGCCAGTGTGCAGTTCGATGTGCTCGCCGATCAAACGACGGAGCATACGGTCCAAATCCGCCACCGCCAGATTCAAGTCCATGACCTTCGGCTGAAGAAACTGGCGACGACCGAAAGCCAGCAACTGCTGGGTCAAAGCAGCGGCCCGCTCTCCGGCTTTCTTAATCTCTTCCACGTCGCTTCGAACCGAGTCGTGCGTGCCGACCCGACCCAATACCAATTCGCTGTATCCTAGGATACCCATGAGCAGATTGTTAAAGTCGTGGGCCACGCCCCCGGCCAACTGCCCGATCGCTTCCATCTTTTGCGACTGGCGCAACTGTTCCTCCAGATGCTTGCGGTCGGTGATGTCTTCCGACATGCCCAACAGATACTGCGGACGCCCCTCCCGATCCAGTATCGGAACTTTCAGCGTGCGCAGATACCGCAAACCTTTGCGCTTGGTCTGGATGGGCTCCTCCGGAATCTCCAGCACCCCGCCGAAGGCCAGGGTTTCACGGTCCTTGCGGGTAAAAAAATCCGCTTCATCTTCGGGGAAAAAGTCATAATCGTTCTTGCCGATCAATTCTTCCCGCCGGTATCCCAGCAAATCCTCGCCGGCCTTGTTGAAGAGCACGAAGCGGAGATCGTTGGCGTCCTTGACGAAAAACATGTTGGGACTGTGCTCGACGATGGAGCCAAGCAGCGCCTGCACGCGTCTCGCCTCCTCCTCGGCTTTCTTGCGAGCGGTGATGTCGCGGATGGCCGCCAGACGGACGTGTCGGCCTTGATAACTGTATGGCCTAGCCACGACCTCGCAATGGACGAGCGTGCCATCCTTGCGGATTTTGACCGCCTCGTAAGGAGCGTCCAGCCCTCTCTTGACGCTCTCCACGACCAGCGTCCGCGACTCGGGCGCCACAAAATCGAGCACGTGCTTCCCAATGACTTCGGCGGCCGTATAGCCGAACAGTTTGGCATAGGCTTCGTTGACTTCCAGAATCACGCCGTGCTCATGGATCGCAATCGCGTCGAAGGTTGCTTCGATGATGCTCCGGTAACGGTTTTGCGATTCCCGCAGCGTATCTTCCGCCTGTTTACGCCCGGTGATGTCTTGAATCTGCGAAATAAAATGGACCGGCTGCCCTTGCGCATCCCGCACCAGCGAGACGCTCAGGAGAACCCAGACGATGCCCTTCCCCTTGTGGATATATCGTTTCTCCATCTGATACGAGCGAATCTCCCCGGCCAGCATTCGGCGCACGAAGTCGAGATCGCGCTCGAGGTCCTCGGGGTGCGTGATGTCCTGGAATGTCTTCTGCGTCAATTCCTCCGCCGAGTATCCTGTAATGTCGCACAGGGAACGGTTCACCTTGAGAAAGCGTCCGGTCGGCGACACCAGCGCCATGCCGATAGCAGCATGCTCGAATGCGCTGGTGAATTGCTGCGTGCTAAAACGCACCGCCTCCTCGGCCCTAATGCGTTCGCTGATGTCACGCATCAAGGCCACGGTCACCCGACGCCCTCCCAGCAGCAACCGGCTTGCGGTGATCTCGACGTCGAAGATCGTGCCGTCTTTTTTCCGATGCCGCCACTGCCCCGCCTCAACCAGTCCATCGGGGGCTTTCAAGAAGTAGTCCAGCAAGGCGGGAATATCCTCTGGCGGTCGAACATCCTTGACCGTCATGCGGAGAAACTCTTCCTTGGAATAGCCGTAATGGGCGACCGCGGCATCGTTCACGGCGAGGAACGCCAGGGTTTCCATATCGAAGACACACATGGGCTGGGGGTTCCGGTCAAAGAGAAGCTAGAACTGCCGCTCAAGTTCTAGCACGACCCCTCCAGTATGGATCGCAAGGCAGGAACACCAGGAACACTATGATAACGACGCGCACGCGCCGCGTCAAAATGGTGCCGATTCAGTAGCGACGCAGCTCCGGCATCGGGCGGTTCCACATGTGCAGG
>JBJTAZ010000080.1:0-6765 GCA_046091085.1 Nitrospiraceae bacterium | reverse complement strand
GATGCGCTGTCGCTCCAGAATTTCGATCTGACGGGTGTCAACGGAACGGTTGGCGTGTCCACGGTAAATTTTAGTAACGGCACGACGGCCAATCTGGCCGATCTGATTGCGACGCAACCCACAGGCCCCACCAAATGTATTGGTCATGGCCTTGAAAGAGCCGGGGGCCGACAAGTTCCGCTACGTTCCCCCCTCGGATGCCCTGTTGGCGCCTGGTTGTACGTTGGTCGTGTTGGGCGAGACGGACGCCGTTGCGCAGTTGCGGGCAACAGGCCAGGGGGGGGAACCGGCCCGGCAAGGCAGCCAGGCTTGACGGGATACGGTATGACGTGGCAGAACTCCATGCGAGAGTGCGAGCGGCGGGGGTGACTATGTTGGAGGGGCATTCGACGATGACGAGCAGGACGCGAGCCGGCTTGTTGGCAATCGGCGTGCTGGGTTGGTGGGCCCTATGGGGAATGGGTCCGGCTTGGGCGCAAGGCGGGAGCAATGCGAACGACGCGATCCAGCCCAAGCTGGACCAGCGCCATCTTTGGAATTTCGACGGAGAAAAGCCCGGCGAGGCACCGGGCGGGTTCTCGGCCGGCACGATGGGCGAGGGGCCGCCGGGGAAATGGAGCGTCGAGCCGGATGCGCAAGCGCCGACCGCCCCGCATCGCTTGACGCAAGGCCAGCTGAACTCGAATGCAGACAGCCTGCAAATCCTGCTGGCAGACGGCATCATCTACGATTACGTGGACCTGTCCGTACGGCTGCGTCTGGCCGGCGACGGCTCTCAGGCAGCCGGCGGAGGGGGCGTCATTTTCCGCGCCAAGGATGCCCGCAACTTCTATGCGGTCATTGCCGATGTGGCTGCGAACAGCCTGGATGTCATCCGCGTGATGGACGGGCAGGTTTCAGTTTTGACGCATGAGCCGATCAAGCCGAAATCCGGTCCCTGGCATCTCTTACGCGTGCTGCACAATACGATCCTCAGCAAGGACCTGATCGAGGTGGCGTTCGACGGCAAGATCGTGTACTCCATCTGGGACAAGGACCAGTTCGGGGGGCAGATCGGGCTGGTCACGAGGGGCGCCTCTGCCGTCGGGTTCGACAATTTTCACGCCATCCAGCTCTACTCCCAAAAGCCCCTCTCGAAACCCGCTGCCTATTGAACTGGCGAAATATCGAGCCATCACAGCTCCTTCTTGAAGGCTGTGTCGAGGATGGAGGGGGGCGCGTCGAGTTCGACGGGGCTCCGCTGGGTGCCTGCGTATAGTCCTGTCCCTACGTACTGTCAAGGAAGCGGCCCTGTGGTAAGATGACCGCGGAGATTCCACCATGCCCGCGGTGAATGCATTCAAATTGGAAGCCCCGTTCACGCCTTGTGGGGATCAGGGCCGGGCCATCGAAAAGCTGACCGCTGCGGTAAAGGCCGGCCAGCGACATCAGGTGTTGCTGGGCGTGACCGGCTCCGGCAAGACCTTCACGATGGCCAACCTGGTTGAACAGGTCCAGAAGCCCACATTGGTCCTGGTGCACAACAAAACGCTGGCCGGGCAGCTCTACCAGGAGTTCAAGGCGTTCTTTCCGCACAACGCGGTCGAGTACTTCGTCAGTTATTACGACTACTACCAGCCGGAAGCCTACATTCCCCAGACCGACACCTACATCGCCAAAGACTCGTCCATCAACGACGCGATCGACCAGATGCGGCACTCCGCGACCCGCTCGCTGTTGGAGCGGAACGACGTCCTGATCGTGACTTCCATCTCTTGCATCTACGGCCTTGGCTCGCCGGAGATTTACCACAACATGCTGCTCTATCTCGAAGAGGGGATGGAGATCCGGCGCGAGCAGATCCTCGCCAAGCTGGTGGAGATTCAGTATGCCCGCAACGATACGGACTTCCATCGGGGGACGTTCCGTGCTCGCGGAGACGTGATCGAAATCTTTCCCGCCGCCTCCGATGCCCGTTCGGTGCGTGTCGAGCTGTTCGGCGATACCGTGGACGCCATTCACGAGATTGATCCGCTCACCGGTAAGTCGCTGGCCAAGCTGCCGAAGGTGCCGATCTACCCGAATACCCACTATCTGATCGCGCCGGACCGCTACGAGCGGGCCTTGAGCGGCATCGAGACGGAATTGGACGCGCGCATCGCCGAATTCAAGGCGAAGAACCAACTCGTGGAGGCACAGCGCATCGAGCAGCGGACGAGGTTCGACTTGGAAATGATTCGGGCCATGGGGTATTGCCACGGCATTGAGAATTATTCCCGCCACTTGAGCGGACGTAAGGCCGGCGAGCCGCCGCCGACGCTGCTGGACTATTTTCCCAAGGACTTTCTGATGATCATCGACGAGTCTCACGCGACGATCCCGCAGGCGCAGGGGATGTATGAAGGCGATCGCTCCAGAAAGCGAAGCCTCGTGGATTACGGGTTCCGCCTGCCCTCGGCCTTCGACAACCGACCGCTGACCTTCAAGGAATTCGAACGCGTCATTCACCAGGCGGTCTACGTGTCGGCCACCCCGGGGCCCTACTAGCTGGAGCATGCGGGTACGGCCGTCGTGGAGCAGATCATCCGGCCGACTGGTCTGATGGACCCACAGATCGAGGTGCGGCCGGCCCGCGGGCAAGTGGACGATTTGCTGGCACAGGTGAAGGCCGAGGTGGCGCGGGGTAACCGGGTGCTGGTGACGACGTTAACGAAACGGATGGCGGAAGACTTGACGGAATATTATCACGATCTGGGCGTGAAGGTGCGGTACCTCCATTCCGATATCAAGACCCTGGAGCGGGCCGAGATCGTGCGGGACCTTCGGCGAGGCCTCTTCGACGTGCTGGTAGGCATCAATTTGCTGCGAGAGGGGTTGGATATCCCGGAAGTCAGCTTGGTGGCCATTCTGGATGCGGACAAGGAAGGCTACCTCCGCTCGCATCGGTCCTTGATCCAGACGGCTGGCCGGGCGGCCCGGCATCTCGAGGGGCGGGTGCTGTTCTATGGGGATCGGGTGACCGACTCCATGAAGCTGGCCATGGATGAGACGGCTCGCCGCCGCCGCATCCAGGCCGAGTACAACCAGGCACATGGCATTACGCCGGAAAGTGTGAAGAAAAGCATCCCGGCGTTGGAATATAAGATGGCGGAGCTGGACTATGTGCAATTGGAGTTGGCGGCTGAGCCGGAAGCCGCGTATGGCGGAGATGTAGACACGCTGATCCGCAGGCTGGAAACCGAGATGAAAGCGGCGGCCAAGGAGTTGGCGTTCGAGCGGGCCGCGGAGTTGCGCGACCGCATTCGCGCGCTACGACTCAAAGAGCTTGAAGTCTGACAGTCCCTTGGCTCACGCCTGTTTGTACTGGTAGATGCCCAGGAAGATGCCGATGATGGTCAACAGGTTGATCTTCAGGGTGAAGCCGAGGGTCAACGTGAGCAGAAAGAGATCCACCGTCAGGGTGGGGACGCCGATGTGGGGTGCTTTCGAAAACAGCGTTTGAATCGTGCCCTGCGGAGCCATCACCCGCAAGATCTCACCCAGTACCCCGCCGAGCAGGCCGCCGAGCAGGATGAAGAGCAGCAAGACCCAGGGAGATTTTTTCATGCGATCCCGTCCGGCCAAGAGCCCTGGTTGTTGTAGGGAAAAGTGCGGACACGATAGCGAAACGGTTGCGGGAAGTCAAGAAATGGCGATCAATCTGTGTGCAGAGCGGAGAGCGGTTAAATATTGCAGCGGGTACGGCGCCGTTCGATTTGGAGCTTAAAAATGTAATTATTCAGCCGTTCATGCTCCTTCTCGTCGAGCGCAATGAACTGGACGCCGACGTAATAGGCCCAGGATTCCTTGGGCTTGGCGAGGGGAATGTTTCGGACGACCTTGGCGCGAGCCTGAAGCGGCGGGCCAGACGGGAGAAAGAGGGTCATCGACAAGGAGTCTCCGAGGGCAAGGTTTCGCTCCGTGACCAATCCAACGCCCCCTGCGCTGAGGTTAATCTGAGCCCGCTTGGGCAACGGTTGCAACTCGTCGCTTTCCAGGCAGAATGTCAGAGGGAGCGCGATGTTGATGCGGAAAGCCGCCCGATTTTCGGCTGAAGCCTCGACTGTTGGGTTGGTTGGCATGGGTCGTGACCACTCCATTCAGCATGCTGGCATGCCAGGGCCTGTCTGACAGAGGATCGGCCGAACCGGAGGAAAACTTGAGATGAGGTGGCTGGCTCTGGCAAGGTGAGGGTTGTCGGCAAGGGGAAGGAACCCTCAAGCCAGCCGTTACCCTTGACTTCTCCGCCTCCGGTTGTTTAGACTGCCCGATGCTCTTTTGATAGATATTTCGAGTGTATAGGTCTGTCTTGCGAGGGTGATGGGCTTGTTCCAGAATCTGAGCCAAAAGCTCGACAAAGTCTTGAAAAAGCTCCGCGGCCAGGGAGTTCTGACCGAGGCCAATATTGCGGAGGCGTTGAAGGAAGTCCGGCTGGCCCTGTTGGAGGCGGACGTCCATTTCAAGATCGTCAAAGATTTCGTCGAGCGTGTCAGGGGCAAGGCCATTGGGCAGGAGGTTCTCCGAAGCCTGACCCCCGGCCACCAGGTTGTTAAGGTGGTGTGGGAGGAACTCCGCGAGCTCATGGGCCGCGAGCAGGCTGGCTTGTGCCTGGCGTCCGAGCCGCCGACCGTCATCATGATGGTCGGGCTGCAGGGAGCGGGCAAGACGACCACGTGCGGCAAGCTGGCGCGCCTGTTCAAGCAGCAGGGCAAGCGCGTGCTCTTGGTTGCGGCGGACCCTCGCCGGCCTGCTGCCGGCGACCAGCTGGCCAGCCTGGGCGCCGTGCTGGACGTACCGGTTCATCGTGCTGATCGGACTGGTACTTCCGCCACGGATGTCGTGCAGATTTGCAAGGAAGGGGCAGAGCGAGGCCGGGAGCAGGGCTATGACGTAGTCGTGCTCGACACGGGCGGCCGGTTGCACATTGACGAGGAATTGATGGGCGAGCTGGTGGAGGCCAAGCGGGCCGTCCAGCCGCAGGAAGTCCTGCTCGTAGCGGATGCGATGACCGGGCAGGATGCCGTGTCCATGGCCGAGCAGTTCGATCGGCGCGTCGGCCTGACCGGGTTGATCTTGACGAAGGTGGAAGGCGATGCGCGGGGCGGAGCCGTGCTGTCCATCCGGGCGGTCACGGGCAAACCGATCAAGTTCTTGGGTGTCGGCGAAAAGCTCGACGCGCTCGAGGTGTTCCATCCGGATCGCATGGCGTCCCGCATTCTCGGGATGGGCGATGTCCTGTCGCTGATCGAGAAGGCGCAGGAGGCCTATTCGCAGGAACAGGCGGAGTCGATCCAGAAGCAGCTCACGGCCAAGACCCTGACGCTGGAGGGGTTTCGGGAGCAGATTGCCCAGGTCAACCGCATGGGCTCGATGGAGGAGATCCTGGGCATGTTGCCGGGCGGCGCGCGCCTCAAAGGTTTGGCGGGCGGCGGGGTGCCGGAGAAAGAGATCAAACGCGTCGTGGCGATGATCGATTCCATGACGCCGCGCGAACGCCGCGACCATACGGTCATCAACGGCAATCGCAAGAAGCGGATTGCCCGCGGCAGCGGCACCTCGGTGCAGGATGTCAATCGCTTGATCAAACAGTATCTGGCCGCGCGCAAAATGATGAAAGCCCTGACGGCCGGGGGCGGACGGCGGCAGTTGGCGCAAGCCCTGCGGGCGTTCTGACGAGAGTTGATAGCCGATCGTTTCTTAACGTAAGGAGGAGCCAGTGGCAGTTCATTTACGGTTGACGCGGGCGGGCCGGCACAAACTCCCGTTTTATCGCGTGGTGGCGGCGGATTCCCGTCGGCCCCGCGACGGGAAGTATCTGGAGGTGCTGGGCACCTATGACACGTTGAAAAATCCGCCGGTGATCAACCTCAAGCAGGAGCGGGTGCTGGATTGGCTGAAGAAGGGCGCGCAGCCTTCCGTGACGGTTCGGACGGTGCTGCGGCGGTCCGGCCTCTGGAAGCAGTTCGAAGACTCGCGCAAGGCCAAGCCGGCCTCATAAGACACGAGCCATGGGCATGCCGATCGCGTCGGACGCCGACTCGACCGAGTGGGTCGCGGTCGGGAAAATCGTGAAACCCTTCGGCGTGAAGGGCGACGTGCGGGTCCTGTCGCTCAGCGACGTGCCCGGTCGGATTCAGGGGTTGACGCAGGTCACGCTGGTGGCGCCATCCGGCCGGACGGTGCCGGCGTCGGTGACCAGGTTGCGCGAAGAGCGGGGCGGATTCGTCGTCGGGTTCGATGTCTTTTCGACCCCGGAAGAGGCGGCGGAATTTCGCGGCGGACTTATCATGATCGCGCGAACCCAGGCGCCGCCTTTGCCCGAGGGACAATACTACGAATGCGATCTCATCGGCCTGACGGTTCGGGATGAAGCCGGGCGGCTTGTGGGGCTCTTGGAGGAGATCGTGGCGACCGGCGGCCATCCCGGGTTTGCGGTGGGGTCGGAGGGGAAGGAAGTGTTGATTCCCGCGACCCGCAGCGTCGTGGCATCGGTGGATATGGCCGGGCGGACCATGACGGTGCGGGGCATCGAGGAGCTGCTGGACGCATGACCTTGCGGTGCGACATCGTGACGCTGTTCCCGGACATGGTCTGGCCGGTCCTGGGGCAGAGCATGCTCAAGCGGGCTCAGGAGAAGGGCTTGCTGGCGGTGCGGGTCCATAACCTGCGTGACTATACGCTGGACCGGCATCAGGTGGCGGACGACGCGCCCTACGGTGGCGGCGCCGGCATGGTGATGAAGGCGGA
>JBJTAZ010000079.1:0-7802 GCA_046091085.1 Nitrospiraceae bacterium | reverse complement strand
GTCATATCCGGCCGAGGCACGGCAGCGAACTTGGGACGGGCGGTGAAATTCGCCAAGGCCGTTTTGGCGGCTTCCAGCTCCTTGGAAGCTGCGCCGAGAGCCTCTTGTTCTTTGGCGGTCGCGGCATCATCCACATCTTTGCCGCTTTTGTCCGCCTCGTCGCTGGCCTTCTTTTCCGCCGCTTCAAGCGTCTGCTTGGCTTGATCAAATTTCTGTTGGGCTGACTGCAACTGGTCCGTGATTTCTTTTTTCCGTCCCTCGACGTTATAGGCCAGTTGCATCCCGTGCAAAGTTCGGACATAGGCTACGATCGCCCACATTTCCTCTTCCGAGAGCGTATACTTGAACGTGGGCATGGTTGGCACGGCAAAGTCGTCGTCCCCGATCTTATCGCCGATCTCCGGAGTCGTGTCTGTCATATCCCGAGAGACGGTGCTGAAAATGTCCTCATCTTTGAACGTGGACATTTCGGACTTGCTGGAGAGATCCTTGGGCTTGGGATCGGGCATCTGGTTCCAGTTGTATCCTTCGTTCTGCTGCCCGTGCTCGCCGTGGCAATGCATGCAGTAATGCTTGTAGAGATGCTTGCCTTTGGCCACCTGTTCACTTTGAAACAGAGCGCAGCCGGCCCCGCCAATGACCGCAGCCATCCCGATCACCGCCGTCGCGAACACAAGTTTTCGTCTTCCGCCCGTCATCCCCATGCGCGTGCCGTCCATCGCCTGCGCCACCGCCTTCATGAGGTTGCCCCTTTCTTCAACTTCCTGATGATGACGAATTGGAAGCCGGCAGCCAGCCCTACCGCCAACGCCACGTAATAATAGGCCGAATAGTCCGGCGGAGGATCGGCACGGAAATACCACCAGGATGACACGGCCTTTTGCGAACCTTTTTCCTTCAAATCCCCGCTTTCCATCTTTTTTCCGTCCCACACGGCGAACGCGATGTTGATGAAATCGCCCGGCTTGATCTGCGCATCGTGTTCGACATCGGACGTGGCCAGGGTACGGCTGAAGACGACCTTCCAAGCCCCGTTCTGATAGATCCCCTTGGCTTTCACATCCTGTTGATCTTGCACCTTTAGCGTGCCGAATCCCTGGGCGGTCATGTCCAATGCTTTGTTGTCCTTGTTCTTCCAGAACCAGATATTCACCGGACCGCCCTGCACCTGCGCCATCGGCTGACCGTGCGCAAAGTGGGCCTTCTTGTCTCCCACCATGAATTCCAGTCCTGCTGCATCGTCAGGGTCCTGGCTGGGGTCCTCATATTCCAAGAGGATGGCGACCTGTTGCCCATCGTTTAGCGCACGGACCTTGACGGACTTGACCGTCACTTCCTGAATCCGCTCCTTCCAATGGACTTGCGGGGACATCGGGAATTCCGAAGCAGGCACATTGCTCCACGCCGCCGCTGCTGGGTCGTCGGCCGGCACCCCATCCTTGACCAGCGCCGCCCGAACCGCCACACTTTCCTGCGCGAAGCCGGGAGCCGGCATCATCGTACCAGCCGCCAACACCGCCCCGACCACGAGCCAGGCGCACCACGGCTTGTTTTGACCCAACGTCCTCATAGATTCCTCTTGATTCACCCGCACGGCCTGGACGGCGGCCTACGCCGTTCCGTATCCGTGGCTATTCCCACGTCCTTGGCTTCTGATGGGCCCCGTCATATTCGCCCATGATAATCTTCCAAATCCACTCGTCAGGCAATTCCACTTCCCACCTCGGCATGGCCGACTTCCAGGGCATCCCCTCGATCGGCAGACCGACCCCGCCCTTCTTGATGCGCCAGAACAAATAGCTTTCTTGGAGCATCGCAATCGTGGTGGGGTCGGAGAAATTCGCCGGCGGGGGATTGAAGCCTTTGGATGCAGGGCCCTTCCCGTCAAAATTCCCCCCATGGCAGGGAGAACAGAAGGCGGCATAGAGGCCCTTCCCGGTCATCACGTTTTCCGGCGTATTCGGGACGGGATTTGAAAGCCCCGTGTACTCACCCGGAGGCGCCGGATGGATTGTACGGTTCTCAGCCGGAGGCTGATCGCTCGGCGCCGTACTGGAATAGGTTTGCCACCCGACCAACATTGGGAATAGAAGCAACACGACGATTCGCGCACCCTGCGCCGCTCCGCCTTGCCCTTGCCCGCTCAAAAACCGAACGATCGGGCCGAAGAACGCTTCCGTGGAAGGGCCGCTGAGCGTGGCAAAGATCACGATTCCCGTCGTCGTCAGGGCCAGGTAGAGGAAAATCAAGCTCGCCGGAAGCGGCGCCGTGAAGAGCGGCAGCACAAACTTCAGGAAGACATAGACCCCGACGATCAGGATCGCTGGCTTGAGGAATACCCCACCTTTCATAATCGTCCACCCTCCGTGCAGAACCGGCACAAGACCGGCCTCAGATATGCCACCGGTTACTGTGCGTGCGCGATCGCGATCGGGGCTGTCGCCTGAGCCGTCTGCGTGATCTCTTCCGGGCTCACAGTAATCGGCTCCCCGCTCATCTGCTGCAAGAACGCGATGACAGACAGAATCTCATTCTTTGACAACCCGATCGGGTTCTTGTTGATGTACGGCATGCGGGCCGGATATTCCTTCGGCGGCCCCTCGTGCCGGTAGTCCAAATAGATATAGGCCTGGGGTTGCGTCAAGCTCTCAAAGATGAACTCCCGGGACAGCTTCGCCCCGATCCCCTTCAAGTCCGGACAGCGGGCCGACTCGCTGGGTCCGATCGAATGGCACAGAGCGCACTGGCCTTTGCTGAAGAAAATCTTCTGGCCGATGGCCGCCATGTCCGACGCCGTCTTGATGTTGGCCACATCGAACTTCTCTTCCGCCGGGGGCAGGGAGGCCATCTGGGGCACGCCCAACGCCGTCATGGAAAAGAGTCCGAGTACGATCATGACGAACCCGACCACCCGGACGAAGCGGGCCTGGACAAACAGGAGAATCGAAACTCCGGTGCCGATCACGCAGAGTCCGATGATCTGTAACAGCGCAACTTCGCTCATATTCACCCTATCAACGAGGTAAAAATCCTCCAGCCGTCAGCATTCTTGCCCCGGCATGAATGCCGAGCACCGATCACTATTTGTCGTCCAATGTCGGCGATCCCCCGGCCATCGCCGGCAGAGTCCCCTGCGCTCCACGCCTCTTCTCTCCCTCGTCCTTTGCCTTGGCCTTGTCCCCCATGGTCGCCACCCAGAAGATGAAGGCGACCAGCATGCAGAAGAGAAAGGTGTTCAGCGACATGAAGGCCGCCGCATAGCCCAAGGCCGGTGAGTAGGCATACTGGGAAGAATCCCGCATCACACCGTAGATGTGCCAGTGAACCCTGGAGGAAGACCGGGCGTATCCCATCAACGTCATCAGCAGGATGACCATCACCGCGTTCAACACCAACGCATAACCGGCACGCGGCGGCATCTTGCCCCAGACCATTTCGGTCGTGGTCTTGGCGCTGCGCAGCAGCAGGGCCGTGAGCGGCGTGATCGTGAGCATGACGAACAGCACAATCAGCACCTGGGCAACCGAGAAGTAGTTGATCCTCACGATGGCAGGGACGAAATAGCCCCAGACCCCGAGCACGATGACGACGATCGCCGCCACGCCCAGCACCCCACCCATAAGGGACCTGGCCACCTTCGCCCAAGTCGCGGTCTCTTCTTTCCCTGCACGCCAGTACATGATGAAGCTCATGAACGTGACCAGGATCATGAGGTTGGCCACTGTCATCTTCGCAGACATCACGCCGAACACGCCCAGCAACGGATGGTGGGTGCCGCCCATCTTCCGTGCTTCTTCCAGGCTGGCCACCAACGAGTGGGGCGTCATCCACACACCGAGACAGAGCAGCAAAATGATCAGCATGGCCATCATCGGCTTGCGATACTTGACTTCAGAACCGGGTATGCGATGCGTAATCCCGAGCCAGAAGTAGTAGTTGGAGCCGAGGAACAACACGCCAATCAACATGGCTTGGAGAATGAACAGCCACGACAGGAATCCCCCCATCAGGGTGATGCCCATCTGCTGGTTGTACTGGTAGATTTCTCGCATCAACCAATAGCCGGCGAACGGCAGAGGCAGGAGTCCGAACACCCCGATAAAGTTCCCGACGTAACCCATCCAATCGTAATGGTTGCGCTCTTCTTCGTTCTTGGCCGAGAGATAACGGATGCCGGCGTAGGCGCCGCAAATATACCCGCCCAACACCACGTTCGCGATCAGTCGGTGGATATTGACCGGCCACCAGGTGGGATTCCAAGTGGCAGCCCAGGCCCGCTGGAGGTCCGTGCCCTCGGCAATCACGACCGGGCTCGCTTGGAACGTCGCCCAGGAATTCGGCACGATCATGATGAAGAACGCGAAGACGTTTAGCAGGAACCCCAAAAATATGTGGAGCCCCTTCTTCCCGTCCTGCATGGCATCCCACCCATACCAGTAGAGGTAAAGGGTCGCCGTTTCCAGCAAAAACAACAGGCAGTAGACAATGAACGACGGAAAGAAGACATCCCCAAGGTAGTTCATCAGCTTCGGATAAAAGCCGATGAGTAGAAACAGCAGGATCCCCCCAAATAACGCGGTGG
The DNA here is from genome assembly GCA_046091085.1 of Nitrospiraceae bacterium. Taxonomy (GTDB): domain Bacteria; phylum Nitrospirota; class Nitrospiria; order Nitrospirales; family Nitrospiraceae; genus SYGV01. The sequence goes on along the minus strand of JBJTAZ010000079.1, from coordinate 3,220 downwards.
TCGCATAGGAGGAAGTCAATAACTTGGTGAACTCCTTGGCCAGCTTGTCGTAGCGCTTGTCGCCAGTCTTCCATCCGACGATCTCGCAGAGCCAGGCGAAGATCGGCACGCCGAGCACGAACCCGGCAAGCAATAGGTGGAGCTGTGCAACGACCCAAACCAGATTCCGGCTGCCAATCCCGGGGATATCGCGGTAGGCCGTCGCCGAAGCGGCGGGCGCATCCTGCGCAAAGCCCACCAAGGGCATCGCCCCAAGCACAAGCAACGTCAGCAGCCCAGCAAGCCAAGCCCCCTGCCCGCGCTCTTCTTTGGCGCTGCCGGTCTGATAGTCGCCCTGGTGTATCATGAGATTCTCCTCGTCACTCACTCGGGTTAGGGCTTTGTCGGCCCAGGCTTGGCTTGAGCCACACCTGCTGTCTCGGCCTTCCCCTTTGCTTTCCCTTTATTCTTGCTTTGCTCCGCCTCTTCCTTAGCTCTCTGCTCCTCCAAGGCTTGCACTGCCCCCTCCGCCTGCATCAACAGCTTCTCGCTCTTGAGCAAGACCTCCGTCGGCTTGATAGGCGGCGGAGCTTTGACGGCTTCCTTCTTGTATTGCTCATGCGGATGTGGCGTCGTCGCCGGCATGAACCCCCAAAGCAGCAACACCAGCAAGACCCCGCTCGCGGTGAACGCCGTCAGCAGCAGCGGCTGGTCGGCGGGCACCCGCATCAAGTCCCATTGGCGAATCAATGCCTGGTAAGAAGCATCCGATGGTTGCGCGGACGCCGCATGTCGAGCGACGATTGTCCCGAACAGGAACAGCCAGCCCAGAACCAACAGCACGAGCATCGCCGTCGCAACGGATCCCCACAGCGTCAACTCAATGCTGATCCGCTCGGCCACCCCCCAGGCTTTGACGAACTCGATCTCCATGATGTGGCCTGTGACGGCCCTCGCCACCGCCTTGGTCTGGCTTTCGATGAAATAGGCCAGCGGGAAGTACAGGAGGTTCAGCAGCATGCCCTTCCACCAGAGTGCAATACCGAGCCCTTCTGGCGGCTTCATGCGAAGCCGATCGAGAAAGACCGTTCTGGCGCACAGACCGACGGCCCAGATGTCGATCGGCATCGAAAGGAGGAGGAGAAAGGCGAGTCCGGTTGGCTCCCAAGGATGGAGCCCGGCCGCCAACAGGAGCAATACGATCACAATCTTGACGGGAATCCCGGTCCAGAGGGCAGCCCAAGATACAGCCAAGCCCAGTTTGACGGGTGGCATATTGACCGACTGTTCCGTCATAACTAATGAACCACGCGACGAAGGATTAGTCCAAAAATTCGCGATTGATAATCGCAGACACCGTGAAAATTAAAATGCCCGTCATCACCAAAATCCAACCGACCAGCGCCACGGGCCGCCGAAAAATATTCCGTTCCGGACTGCGGTCAATAAAGGGCAGCGCGGCCAGCAGCGCCATAAACGCGCCGGGGATGGCCATGGCTCCCAGGAACTGGCCAAATTCGCCGGAAAAAATCTTAAGCCGCAGCAATTGGAATAAGAATAAAAAGTACCACTCGGGCTCGGGGTGGTATTCGCCCGGGTCTGGCGTCGCTTCTTCCAACAACACCACCGGCTCGATGAAGGCGAGGCTGCAGATCGTGAAGAACACCGCGCCCATGGCGACCATGTCCTTCCAAATCTGCCGCGGAAAGAAGTAATCGGTCTTGGCCTTCAGTTCCTCCACACTGCCCCGGAAGGGTCCGGCCGGACCGGCCTTGCGGAACAGGAAGATATGCAGCCCGGCCAATCCCATGAGGGTGGCTGGCAGGATCATCACATGGATCACGAAAAACCGGCTGAGCGTCATCTGGCCAGGCGTCGGCCCGCCTTTCAGGAAACGAGCCATGAAGTCCCCCACGATTGGGGTCTTGTCCATGATCTCGACACCCACCGTCGTCGCCCAGTAGGCGCGCTGGTCCCAGGGGAGCAGGTATCCGGTGAAGCCGAAGCCCATGACAATCCCAAACAGGGCCAAGCCGACCAACCAGATCATTTCTCGCGGCTTCTTGTACGCCCCCCACAAGAACACTTGGGACATGTGGGCAAAGACCATCACGACCATCGCCGAGGAGCCCCAGAAATGATAGCTCAAGAGGAACCAGCCGTAGTCCACTTCGTGGATGATGTACTGGGTGCTAGCATAGGCATGGTCGGCGCTGGGCACGTAATAGAACATTAGCAGGATACCCGTCACGGCCTGCATGATGAAGATAAACAACAGAACAGAGCCGAACACGTAGGCCCATCGCGATCCACCAGGAACAGGCTCGTTGAGCATCTTGGCCTGCAGGTGCTTGAGGCCGACACGCTCATCGACGAACGCCAAAACTTTTTCGAGTGCCGTGGGTGCGCTGCTCATCAGACGATCCGAACCTGTTCCTTTTTGCCGGCCTTGAATTCCATGTCAATCACTTCGATATCGCCGTTGCCGGCCACCCTGATCGGAAGCGTGTCGAGGGGGCGCGGCGCGGGGCCGTCCAGCACCTTGCCGCTAGCATCGTAGATGCTGAGGTGGCAGGGGCAGAGGAATACCTGGCCCAACACCTTATGCGCCCGCCATTTGTAGCCGCATCCCAAGTGCGGGCACTTCCCCGAAAAGGCGATATAGGGGACGGACTGCTTGTTGACCCATATCTCCCTGCCCGTCGCATCGTGAAAGGCTTGGTCTTTGCCTTTATAGACCTGCTCCAGCACCACCGGTGATGCCTTCAACACCCAAATGTTTTTGTCGATCTCAGCCTCGGGCATAAAGGCTTCTTTGAACTTCTTTTTGAACTTCAACCGGACGCCCACGTCCTCGGTTTTGATTTTGTTGGCGCTGCCGATCTTGATCCACTGATTGTCGAAGGGCGCATACATCGGCTTCATGAGGTATTTGAGGACCGGGAACGCGAGAGGCAGGGCGACGAGCGCGCCGATGGCATGGGTGAAGTTGGCGAAGAAGGTCCGGCGCTTGACGTTGCGTTCGAGTTCCGGAAGCGGAACCAGGACTTCGCCCGGCTCGACATGGAGATGGTCCTCAAGATGCGCGATCTCCACTTCATGGATCGTAACGTAGTCGTCGCGCTTGAGCGGCGGAAACTGCGCCAAGTCCGCCGACGTAGTCCGCAGCTGGACCGCGCCATCAGTGACGGCCTGGACTTGCGCCATCGGCACCTGGCGATCTGGTCCACCCGAGCCGTTG
>JBJTAZ010000078.1:0-6705 GCA_046091085.1 Nitrospiraceae bacterium | reverse complement strand
TCTATGAACAGGCCCACACTGCAATGGCCGTGGAAATTGGTGCAGGCGGCGATGCTGTCCGCTCTGGTCCTGCTTGTGGCCTATCAGCAATGGCCAAGCAGGGACGGTCTCACGCGTGGATCGCGTGCTGGGATGGCCGGCAACCCCTCGGCCACGCTGCATTACTTCACCTGGTCGGACTATGCGGACGAGGACGTGATTCGGGCGTTCGAGCGGGAAGCCGGCGTGGCGGTTGTGGTGGATACGTTCGGCAGCAACGAGGAACTGCTGGCCAAGTTGCAGAGCGGAGCCGGCGGGTATGACGTGGCGGTGCCGTCGGATTTCATGGTCGCCATCATGGCCAAGCAAGACCTGCTGGCCGAACTGGACCTGGCGATGATTCCGAACGTCCGGTCGTTGTTCGAGCGGTTGCAACAGCTGTCCTTCGATCCCGACAACCGGTATTCGATTCCCTATCTCTGGGGCACGGTGGGCATCGGTTATGATTCGGCCGTGCTGCCCAAGGCTCCCGACAGTTGGGAAGTGCTGTGGGATCCGCGCTACAAGCGAAAGGTTAGCATGTTGAATGATCAGCGCGAAGTCTTCGCGGTGGCGTTGCGCTTGCTGGGGCAGTCCGGCAATGCCACGGATCCTGCGGCGATCGCCAAGGCGAAAGCCAAGCTGGTGAGCCAAAAGGACTTGGTGAAGACCTATACGAGCGAGAATTATCAACAGCTGTTGGCCTATGGGGACGTAGTCCTGGCCCATGGGTGGGGCGGGACGGTGGCCAGGGCCATGGCCGAACGGCCTTCGATCAAGTACGTGATCCCCAAGGAGGGCGCTACCGCCTGGGCCGATTGCCTGGTCGTGCTCAAATCGTCCTCCCAAAAGGCGTTGGCCATGCGGTTCATCAACTACCTGTTGGATCGTGACGTCGCCGCCAAGACTACGGATCGGCTGCTGTTTGCGACGACGAAGCGAGAGGCGAAAGCGTTGGTGCAAGCCACGCATCGGGACAATCCCGCCATCTATCCGCCGGACTCGGTGTTCGACCGGTTGGAGTGGATGACGGATGTGGGCAAGCGGCTCGTCTGTACGACCGGGCTTGGGCTGAGGTGAAGTTGCAATGAGTCTGCGTGACGGAGTTGGCGGGGGCCGTCCTGAAGAAATTGCGCTTTCAACAGATGATGGGAACTTGGTATAATGCCCAGTTAATGTGACGGGGGTGCACGGGGCCGGACATTCCGGTCTGAACGGGGTCGAGGGGCGATGGTGGCTGCAATCAATTGGGTGAGACATCGGGCTGTGCCGCGGACGTTCTGGAGCCTCGTGGGCGCGGCGATTTTGTTGGCGGTAGCCCTTCAGCCTGCGACGTCTCACGCGGCTGAGTCTGACGTGAAAGCAGAGGCCAAGACGGCGGCGAAACCGTCGGTGCCGCAGGACGGCTCCTTGCCATCTGTCGTCCGGTTGAGCCTGGACGAAGCCCTGGCGCTCTTTCTCCGTGAAAACCTCGATCTCTTGATGACGAAGTTCGGGATCGATCAGGCCAAGGGCCAGCAGATCACCGCAGCCCTGTTCCCAAACCCCTATCTGACCATTGGGACCTTGAGCGCCTATACCCAACAGCAGGGGCGGCTCCAAACGATGTCGGATAGTGGGCAGATTGCCACCCAGGTCCAGCAGCTCTTTGAAATGGCCGGCAAGCGCGGGTACCGCATCGAGAGTGCGGCCTTCGGCACCAAATCGGCAGAGGCCAATTTCGAAGACACGATCCGCCAGCTCAGTTTCACCGTGAAGGACGCCTATTATCGCGTCCAGTTGGCCCAGCGTCGATTGGCCCTGGCCGAGGAAAACCGCGACCGCTTCGCCCGCATTCTGGAGGTGAACACGATCCGGTTCAAGAAAGGCTACATCGCCGAGGTGGACCTGATCCGAATTCGTCTCCAAGTAGTGGACTTCCAGTCGCAAGTCATCCAGGCCATCCAGGACGCAGAGAACGCCAGGGCCGATTTGCGCGTCATCTTGAACCTCAGGCCGGTCGTGGAATTGGTCTTGACGACGGAATTGGACTATCACCGGTTCGAGCCGGATGTGAATGCGCTGCGCGTGATCGCGGTGGAGACCCGGGCGGATATTCGTGTCAAACGGCTGACGCAATCCCAGCGGATGGCCGATCTGAAATTGGCCCAGGCCTACAAGTATCCCGATGTAACGATCGGGGGCGGATATGCGGTTCAAGGCCGGTACGGTCCGGATAACCAGCAACAGGTCATGCTCAACCTCGGTGTCCCGCTGCCCCTGTTCAATCGTAATCAAGGCGGCATCGTCCAAGCTGAAGTCGCGGTGCAGCAGGCCGAGGTGGATCTTCGCAAGACGCTGGTCCAGGTCGAAAATCAAGTGGACGTGGCCTATATCAACCTCGTGCAGAGCCGCCGGTTGGTGGAAGCCTATCGAGCCGGTGTTTTGGAGGATGCCCGTTCGACCTTGACGATCGTGGAACGGGCCTACGAACGGGGCGGAGCAACGATCCTGGATTTGCTCGATGCGGCTCGGACGTCGCGGGCGATCCAGCAGAGTTACATCGAGGCCCTGTATAGTTATCTTCGAAACGTGTTCCAGTTGGAGAGCGCAGTGGGGCGGGAGATTACATCATGAGCCGATGGTGGAGTAGCGTCTTGTGGGTCGTGCCGTGCCTGCTGTTGACGGCCTGCTGGCAGCAGGAAGAGCCGACCACGACCAATGCGGCGACCCCGCACCCCGCGCCCGCTCCATCGGGTGCCGGACAAAGCCGCATCGAAACCGCCGTCGTCTCGACGAGTCAGGTCAATCCGGTCGTGACATTGGCCGGAAAGATCGCGTATGGGGAGGATCGGTATTCGCGCATTTCCTCGCCGCTCCAGGGGCGGGTGCTGGATGTGCGGGCCAAGCTGGGCGATCGGGTCAAGGCCGGGGACGTGCTCCTGATCATCGACAGTCCGGACATCACCTCGGCCTATTCCGATTTCATCAAAGAAGCCTCCGACCTGGATTTTGCCACCCGCGCCTACGACTTATCCAAAGACCTATACGAGAACAAGGCGATTCCGCTCAAGGATTTCAAGCAAGCGGAGAACGACTTGGTCAAGGCGAAAGCCGAGTTTCGACGGGCCAAGGAACGGCTGCTCTCGCTGCGGGTTCCAGCTGGGGAACTGGACAAGCCCCTGGCCGAACAAAAGATCACGGCCCGGTTCGAAATGAAGAGCCCGCTCACGGGCACGGTGGTGGAGCGGACCGTTACCCCCGGCTCGATTGTGGGGGGCGATCAGTCCCAGGTGCTGTTTACGGTCGCTGACCTGGACAACCTCCAGGTCGTGGCGGATGTGTACGAGCGGGACCTGGATCTGGTGCATGTCGGGCAAGTGACCTTGGTTACCGTCGAGGCCTATCCCAATACCAAAGTCCCCGGCGCCATTGCGGCGATCGGCGATGTCGTGGATCCCAATTCCCGGACGATCAAGGTCCGGGCCTGGGTCACCAACGTCGAACACAAGCTTAAGCCGGAGATGTTCGCGCGTCTTCACATCCAGGTCGTCGAAGCCCTCGCGTTCCTGACCGTGCCGAAGGAGGCGGTGCTGGAGTCGGACGGCAAGCACTTCGTCTACATCGTGCAAGCCGACGGCACATACCTCAAACGCGAGGTCAAGATCGCCACGGCATCGGGAGACCAGATTCGGGTGGTGGAGGGACTCCAGCCGGGGGAAAAGATCGTCACCAAAGGGGCCGTCTTGATCAAAGGTCAGGAAGTCAAAGGATAATGCCCGCCGTGCATGACCAGTCCGATCGCCTCAATATCCGTGTAATCCGATGATCCCACGCATCGTCGAATTCGCTCTTCAGCAACGCTTTTTCGTCTGCGCGCTTGGGTTGATGCTTTTGTTCGGAGGGCTCTACGCCTTTCACGCCCTCGACGTGGTGGCCTATCCGGACCCCTCGCCGCCGATGATCGAGATCATCACCCAATATCCCGGCTGGTCCGCCGAGGAGATCGAGCGCCAGATTGCCATTCCTATCGAGATCGGCTTGGCCGGCATGCCGGGGCTCTCGGACACCCGTTCCTTGTCCATTTTCGGTCTCAACGACATCAAGGTCTACTTCGATTTCCGCACCGAGTATTTCCGGGACCGGCAAGAGGTGTTGAACCGTCTGTCCATGCTCACCTTGCCGCCCCCGGCGCAGCCGACCTTGTCGCCCTGGTGGGCCATCGCCGAAATCTATCGGTATGAGCTGGTCGGGGACGGGACCTCGTTGACCGAATTGAAAACGCTCCAGGATTGGAAGTTGCAGCGGGAGTTCAAGCGGGTTCCTGGAGTGATCGATGTCACGGCCTTCGGCGGCACGACGAAGGAATACCATGTGGATCTCAACCCGGGCGCGTTGATCAGCTACAAGGTGAGTCTGCCGGATGTGATTTCGGCGATGGCGCAGAGCAATGCCAATGTCGGCGGCAATTACCTCACCTCCGGGGCGCAGAACTTCAACGTGCGGGGAGTCGGACTGATCGATAGCCTTGACGACATTGAGAACATCGTCGTGGCGGAGAAGGAAGGGACCCCGATCTATATCCGAAACCTGGGCAAGGTCAGCATCGGGCACCGGATCCGTCTGGGCAAGGTGGGGATCGATGATCGGGATGACGTAGTCGAAGGGGTGGTGCTGCTGGCGCGCGGCTCCAAAGCGTTGCCGGTTCTCGAAAAAGTGAAACAGAAAGTGGAGGAGCTGAACACGTGGAAGCTGCCGAAGGGCGTCCAAGTAAAGACCTTCTACGATCGGACGGTCCTGATCCACACGACGATCGAGACGGTCATGGACATTCTGATCAGCGGGATCGTGCTGGTCTTTATTATCCTCTACGTCTTCCTGGGCCATTTGCGGACGGCGATGATCGTGGCGTTGACGGTGCCGACGGCCTTGCTGTTCACGTTCAGCATGATGGTGCTGGTCGGAGAATCGGCCAACTTGATTTCGCTCGGTGCGATCGATTTCGGCATCATCGTGGACTCGACGCTCATCATGGTGGAGAGTATCTTCGCCCACTTGGCTCACCGGGCCGGACCGGGACTGACAGTGCCGATGCACATCATGCGGGCCGCGCGGGAAGTCGGCCGCCCGATTTTCTTCGCGACCACGATCATCGTGGTCGCCTTCATCCCCTTGTTCACGATGACCGGCGTGCCGGGCAAGATCTTCGCGCCGATGTCGCTGACCTATGGCTTCGCCTTGAGCGGCGCCTTGCTGATGGCGTTCACGCTGGCGCCGGCGCTTTGCTCACTGCTGCTCACCGGTCACATCAGCGAGGAGGAGACGGCTCCGGTCCGCTGGATCCGGCGTGTGTATCTGGACGCGCTCCACTGGGCCCTTAGCCACGAGTTGATGGTGGTGGGGGTGGCGGTCGCACTGCTCATCCTGGCCTTGGTGGCGGTTCCGTTTCTGGGCGGGGAGTTCATGCCGGCATTGGAGGAGGGCAACCTCTGGGTCCGCGCCACGATGCCGGTGGATATTTCGTTCGAACAGGCGGATCGCCTGACTGGCGAGATCCGCAACATCTTTCGGCAGTATCCGGAGGTGGATCGGGCGGTCTCGCAGCTCGGCCGGCCGGACGATGGCACCGATCCGACCAGCTTTTTTAATGCCGAATTCCTGGTGAGCCTCAAGCCGAAAAAGGAATGGCGGCCGGAGGTGACGACGAAGGACAAGCTGATCGAGGAGATCGAAGGGGAGCTCGCGAAAATTCCCGGAGTCAATTTCAACTTTTCCCAGGTGATTCAGGACAATGTCCAAGAGGCCATGTCCGGGGTCAAGGGCGAGAACTCCATCAAGTTGTTTGGGACGGATCTCAAGCTTTTAGAGGAAAAGGCGGTCGAGATTGAAAAGGTCATGAAGCAAGTGCCAGGCGTAAAGGACCTGGGCATTTTTCGTCTGCTGGGGCAGCCGAACTTGGTCATCAAGGTAGATCGGCAGGAGTGCGCCCGGTATGGGTTGCAGGTGGCGGATGTGAACGGCGTCGTGCAGGCGGCGATCGGGGGGCAGGCGGTGACGCAGGTGTATGAAGGGGACCGCTGGTTCGACCTGGTGGTCCGATTCCTGCCGGAGTTCCGCCAGGACATGGAGGCGATCGGCAATATTCAGGTCAGCACGCCGGATGGCGCACGAATTCCTCTCAAGCAGCTGGCCGAGATCTCCAACCAGACCGGGGCGTTCATCATCTACCGCGAGAACAATGAACGCTACATTCCGATCAAGTTCAGCGTCCGGGGCCGCGATCTGGAAAGCACGGTCAAGGACGCCGAGGCGCGGATCCATGCGCAGGTACAGTTGCCGGAACGATCCAGGATCGAATGGCACGGAGAGTACGATCAGCTGCAGGACGAGAAGAAGCGGCTGGCGACCATTGTGCCGGTCAGTCTGGTGATCGTGCTGTTCCTCGTGTACTTGGCGGTGAACTCGCTCAAGGATGCGGTGTTGGTGTTCATCGCGGTGCCGTTCGCCTTGATTGGAGGAGTCTTTTCGCTGGTGTTGACGGGCACGGACTTCAGCATCTCCGCCGCAGTGGGCTTTATTTCGTTGTTCGGGGTGGCGATCCAAGGCGGCCTGATTTTGATCGTTCGCATTCGTGACTTGATCGATGAGGGACATGACCTGCGGACTGGGATCCTGACGAGTGCGGAAGTCCGGATGCGTCGCGTGCTG
>JBJTAZ010000077.1:0-3725 GCA_046091085.1 Nitrospiraceae bacterium | reverse complement strand
GACCGTTGTCGTAAAGTTGCCGGGAGCGACCAACGACAAATACCTCCGTGGTCAATGACATGATGAATGTCGTCATCCCCATGGCCGGTCGCGGCAGCCGCTTCGCCAACGCCGGATTCACCGACCCTAAGCCGCTTATCCGCGTCGGCGGGAAGCCGATGATCCAATGGGTCATCGAGAATGTGCGGCCGGCGCGCCCGCACCGATTCACCTTCATCATCCTGCGCGAGCATCTGGAGACCTACCCGGCGGTGCCGGCGACCCTGCGCACCCTCTGCCCGGACTGCCGGATTGTGACCGTCGATGCGGTGACCGAAGGGGCGGCCTGCACGGTCCTCCTGGCCAAGGCGATCATCGACAACGACGAGCCGCTCATGATCGCCAACGCGGACCAGGTGGTGGATCTCCGCATCGACGACTACCTCGCCGAGATGGACCGGCGCGAGGCGGACGGGCTAATCATGACCTTCGAGGCGGACCACCCCAAGTGGTCCTACTGCCGACTGAATCCGGCGCAGGAAGTCACCGAAGTCGTCGAGAAGCAAGTGGTCAGCAACGAGGCCACCGTCGGCATCTACAACTTCCGCCGCGGGCGGGCCTTCGTCCGCGCGGCCGAACAGATGATCGCGCGGAACCTCCGCTCGAACGGCGAGTTCTACGTCGCGCCCGCCTACAACCTGCTCATCGCCGAGAACCGCCGCATCGCCGTCGCGCGCACGGGCCGGGAGTACGAGGGGATGTACGGCTTGGGCGTGCCCGAGGACTTGGCTTTCTTCAAGACCACGCAGGCCTACGAACGCGGCCGGGTCGACGCGGAAGCGGCGTTGGCGGGCCGCGCGCTCGTCGCCGCCCGGACCAGACCGTACGTGGCCTTCTTTCACCAACGGAACCTGGCCGGCATCCGCGCGCTCCTCGCTGACCGGTTCGCGCACGAGGACGCCGTCGTCGGACGGCTCGAAGGCAAGGAGGCGGCCCTTGCCTATATCGGCGAACTCCTCAGATCCAACCCGCGCCTCAGCTTTTCGGCGCGCCAGCTCGTCGCCGATGACGCGCGCAGCGTGATCGAGTTCGAGCTCCAGCTCAACGATCGGCTCCTGCGCGGAACCGACGTCATCGAGTGGGAGGCGGACCGCATGAAGGAACTGCGGGCCTACCTGCGCTGAAGAATCGGCGCGAAGCCGCTCAACACCGGCGGAGCGCGACCAGTTAACTATGTACAAGACCTTCCCCCTGCATACCACCGACCTTGTGATGATTGCGCAACCAGCCCCCGAATGGTCGCTCCCGCTCCTGATCTGCGGGCTGACCGGCGCGATCGGCATCGGCCTAGCCCTCTGGTTGCGACGCTCGGCCCGCAAAGCCCTACGGGCCAGCGAGCACTCCCTTCGCTGCTACGTCGACCATGTCAACGGAAGGGTGGACCATGTCAACGGAAGGGTGGAACATGTCAACGGAAGGGTGGACCATGTCAACGGAAGGGTGGAACATGTCAACGGAAGGGCGGACCATGTCAACGGAAGGGTGGAACACCTGAACTTCGAATTCGGCAAACTGGCCTGCCTTCCGCTTAACCATCCTCGGCGTAAGGCTCTCGTCGACGAGGTCATCCCCCCGCTCCTGCCCATCCAAGCGCGGTTGGAAAGAGTGCTCTTCCCCGGTCACGAAGCCTTGGGCGACCTGGACTGGATGCACAAGTTGCCGAACCGGAAGTTCCCCTACTCGCTCACCGACGAGGAGGGGTTGGTGCTCTACGACCTCGTGACCCGTCTTGGCCTTAGGAACGGCTACGAAATCGCGACGGCCTTCGGCTACAGCAGCTTCTACCTAGGCTTGGCCTTCAAGAAAAACGGCGGCCAACTCGTGAGCATGGATGCCTACGTCGAAGAGAGCCAGCAGGACTTCATCTACGACGAGCAGTCGGCCCGGCGGCACGCCGAGGCCTACGCGGCCGCGCGACGGGCCGGCGACCTTGCGGGACTGCCGGAGGGCCTACGGTTCGCCTTGGCTGGGTCCGCGGAACTGGGGCTGGAGGGCACGGTCCGCTACGAGGTAGGCTTTAGTCCGCTCAACGTACCCCAGGTGCTCAACGGCCAGACGCTCGATTTCGCCTTCATCGACGGTGGACACTTTGGGGAAGCACCGTGCGCAGACGTAGACGCGGTCCTGCCGTTCCTGGATCGCGAGCGTTGCGTGCTGGTATTCCACGACACCCATTGCGTAGCCGTCGCCAAGGCCGTCTTCCACGCCGCGGGGAAGCTTCGCGGAGAGGTCTTCTCGCTGAACACACGCAACCGACTGGTGCTCGTCACCAGGAATGTGGACACGGCGAAGCTGCTGGGATGTCGCGATATCCTCGCCCGGCAATATCGGTGAGCCTAGGCGCCAACATGGCTTTGCCGCTCCACGTAAAGTGCCATCTGTTACGAAATCCATGAGTCAATTACCCTCCCTGTCCGTAGTCGTACCGGCCCACGCGCGGGTCGACCTATACCTCAGTACCATTGCCTCGCTCCGCGCCCAAACCCTACCGGAATTCGAGCTGATCGTGACCGACGATTCCTGGCAGCCCCAAGATCGCCAAGCCATCGAGGACGCGGTCTTGCGCTACCGGACGGAAACCGGCCGCGTAGCCCACTATCTCTTCACGGAACCCGGGCTGGGCCAAGCCCGAAACACCAACCAGGGATTGCGGGCGGCGTCAGGGGAGCTCATCCGCATCCTGCATAGCGATGACCTGCTGCACCCTGACTGCCTCGCATGGGAGTGCCGCCAAGTCCGCGACCTTGCGCCGCTCTCCCTGCTCTTCCAAGACTGCCTGCCCTTCCGGCGGGAGGAAGACCTCACATGGGATGCGGATCCACTGGTGCGCCTCGTGGACCCCTACCAGCATTTCGAGCAACAACTCTCGGCCTCGACCGCGCTGCCCTCCGCCACCGACTTCAGGCGCGAGGCCCAGGCGGCGGCGGGCGGGATGCGGGCGGACTGGAGCTTCCTGTGCGACTGGGAACTCTTCGCCAAGATGCTGCTATGGTGCGGTCAGCGCAACGAGCGGGTCGCCCATGCGGCCGCCGGGCTTTTCGGCTGGAGACTGCACCAAGCATCCACCACCTCGATACGCTGGCGAGATCACTTCACCGAACACCAGACCCTGATGCGCGAATGGCAGGGCTCGCTTCCCGGCGGCCACGCCGGGCTGTTCGAGGATAGCGATCTTCGCGAAGCTTTCTTCGCCCGAGGGGAAGACTACCGGCGGCAGCGGCTGTACCACGACTGCGAGCAGCTTGGCTGGCGTGAATACCTGTCATCGGTACCTTGGCTGCTACGGAACGACTGCCTTTGGCCGACCGGCCTGCGCCCCAAGCGGAAGTTGCTCTCCCACCTCTGGCGACGGCTACGCGGCAGGAAACCGAGGGAAGGCACGGGCCCCCGTACGGGCAGACGGCCGGCGGAAACCAGCGAAGCATGGGTGCCTGACCTCACGCTCTCATCCGGCCATGGCGACGAAGGGGCGACGCGCAACACGCTGCTTTGCGTACAGGCCTTCGACAATCGTCTTAACCTATGGCCGGTCCGCGAGCAGATCGGGCGGGCCCGCCGACTCCGCATCAACCACGTCTGCGAGAACCATCTTTTCCGGCGGAGCATTCACGAGTGCCTGAACTACGTGCAGCCCGGTACCGAGGTCGAAGGTTTCTTCCACGGTGCCGACCACCTGTCTGGGTTTG
>JBJTAZ010000076.1:0-7366 GCA_046091085.1 Nitrospiraceae bacterium | reverse complement strand
GGCGAGGGCTTGGTGAAGACCGTCGAGATTCAGGAGGGGACAACGCTTCGGCAGGTGGCGGCGCTGCTGCAGCGGGAACAACTGCTCCGACATCAGTGGGGGCTCATTCTGTTGGGGAAGCTGACCTCGTCGGATCGTCGGATCGTGGCCGGCGAATATGCGCTCCGATCCGACATGACGCCCAAGGATCTGCTGGCCGAGCTTCGCAGCGGCCACGTGGTGTTGCATGCGGTCACGATCCCGGAAGGCTATACCGCCGTCCAGATCGCCGAGCTGCTCGACCAGAAGGGTATCGTGGACGGCCGGGAGTTTCTGCGTCTGGTGCACGACCGGGGGTTCATCAGGACGCTGAATCTCGACACAGACAGTCTGGAAGGGTACCTGTTTCCGGACACATACCGGTTGGCCCGTGGCGTCAAAAGCCAAGAGATGATCGCTGCGATGGTCGCCGGTCTCAGGCAAGTCTTGACACCGGAACTGCAGGCGCGCGCGAAGGATGTGAACATGAGCCTGCACGACGTATTGACGCTGGCGTCGGTGATCGAAAAGGAATCGGGGGTCGAGGCCGAGCGCGAGCTGGTATCCGCCGTGTTTCACAATCGCCTGCGCCGGCACATTCCGCTTCAGAGCGACCCCACGGTCATCTACGGCATTCAGAACTTTAACGGCAACCTGACTCGGAAGGACCTGGCCGCCGCCAGCCCGTACAATACCTATCGCAACCAGGGCCTCCCGCCCGGGCCTATCGCCAACCCGGGGGCCGGGTCCATCCGGGCGGCGCTGTATCCCGTGCCGACCTCCTATTTGTATTTCGTTTCCCGCAACGACGGGACCCATGAGTTTTCCTCAACCTTGGCGGAGCATAACCGCGCGGTGGACCGGTATCAGCGCCACCCGCAGCGGCGCCAAGCCAAACACGTGTCGTGAACCGGGGAGTAGACGTGAACATGTCCGATAGTCAGCCGCAACTGGCCGCTCGAATCGACCATACGGTGCTTCGCCCGGATGCGACCGAGGCCGATGTGCTGCGGCTCTGCGAGGAGGCCGTGCAGTACGGCTTCACGGTCGTGTTCGTGCCGCCCTGTCATGCAGCCGTGGCCGTCAAGGCCCTGTCCGGCCGTCCCGTGCGCGTGGGCATCCCCGTCGGCTTCCCGCACGGCATGCACACGACCGGGACCAAGGTCAGCGAAGCGGTCGAAGCCGTGGGGCTTGGCGTGACGGTCTTGGACATGGTGATGAACGTCAGCCGCCTGAAATCCGGGGACTCGTCCCTGGTGCGGGACGACATCGCCGCGGTTGTCCGGGCGACGCCAGGCGCGGAACATAAGGTGATCGTGGAAACCGGCTACCTGACACATGAGGAAAAGTTGCTGGCGTGCACGTTGGTGATCGAAGCCGGCGCCGACTATGTGAAGACTTCGACGGGATTCGGCCCGGGCGGGGCCACGGTCGAGGATGTGCGGCTGTTGACGCAGGCGGCGGCCGGCCGGATCAAAGTCAAAGCGTCCGGCGGCATCCGCACGCTGGCCGCAGAGGAGGCGCTTCTCGCCGCCGGGGCTGATCGGATCGGCACCAGCGCCGGCGTGGCGATTATGCAGGAATGGCGCGAGCGCCGCGCCGCGGCCAGGCCGTGACGGAGACCGTCGCCGCTTCGTGTGCGTATGATGTTGGGAAAGGCCGTCGCGAGTGAACAATAGCCTCTGCAGACTGTTCCTGCTCTTCCATGCCCCGACCGTTCCGTCCGCCTCTCCGGCGCCGGTGCAAGTCGCGCAGCGGACGCTCATCAATTTCGACGCCTTTTCCAAGGGCATCGACAATGTTCACATCGACATCCGTCTCAGTCCGAAGTTTCAAGCGAAGGCCAAGCGCATGATCGCCGACCTCCTCGATCAGGAGGCGGGAGCCGGACGGTGGGGAGGCACGGCGAAGGGGCCGAGCAGGCAGGAGTGGGAGGAGTACCGGCTCACCTACGCCCGGATGCTGGAAGCCACCGTTCACCGGGCCAAAACCAGCGGGGGCACGCAGCTCGTCCAGTTGGTGCAGGTCAGCGCCATCAAGTTTGTGATCGGGCGTGTCCAGGCCGATCTGGATGTGATGCGGCAGACGATTCGGGCGACCATGACCTCGGGTGGGGAGGCCAACGACAGCCAGCGCATCGAAATGACCGAGCGCTTGGCCTGGCTGGCCAGGAACCGAGCCAGACTGCGGTACAAGATCGTCCGCCAGCTGTTCGCCCCCATCTTGAAAACCGAAGAAGGGACGCTGGGCGATCTGCGGCAGTCGGTCATCGGACAGCGATGGTCCCTCCCGGAAGAAGTCATCGGCAATCCGCTCCTGCAGGCGGAGAATCCGTTCGACGAGGAAGTGCAGATGAAACAGTATGTGCTCCTGCCTCAGGGGTCGGCCCAGGAGGCGGCGGATGCCTATACCTGTACCGCCCTGGACCGTCTCTTGCCGAACGTCTTTCGCCCGCCGAAGCCGGCCAACGAGCTGGAGGCCGCGTTGGCCAAGGCCGAACTGGCGCACGGAGCGGTGACGGACCAGTCGGTTGCGCTCAAGAAGAAACTGGGACGCACCAAGAAGGCGGCGCAAGTCGAGGCGCTGACCAAGCAGGTCGCGGATGTCGAGGCGAAGCTGGCTCAGGCCACAAGCGATCTGGATCGTTGCCAGACGGAATACCTGAAGGAGCACTATGCCTGGGCCGACGTGCCGGCCAACGTGGAGCTGCTCTTCGACACGACCCTCTCGCGCGCTCGCATGGCGAAAGCCAAACAAGCGAAAGACAAGCAGCAAGTGGCGGAGATCAAGAAGCAGATCCAGTTTCAGCACCGGCTGCTGGCGGTTGCCGAACGGTACTTCCGGAAGTCGTCGCTGCTGGTCAACGTCGTGGCCGCCTACGAGATCGTGCCCTGTTACAAGGACTATGCCGGCGTGCTGACGGCGGTGGAGCTGCATCAATTTGTCGCGGATCCCAAATCCCGCAAGGCCCTCCTTGCCAAAATCAAGGACAAGAAGGTCAAGGGCCAGCCCCTGTCGCCCGCTCCGCTGCTCCAGGCCGTCACGCGGGTGGGGCAGTTGTCCTGGCGCCAGGAGCGCGCCTATCTGGTCCGCTTCCTGAAGGACTTCCTGACGTTCCGACGCGATCTGGTGAATGGCCAGCTGATCCAGCAGGCCATGGGCCGGATCGAATTGCAGGAAGACCCGAAGAATCTGCGGCTGTCGAGGGCCAATCGGACTCTCCTCGAATTCCTGGGGACGGGAGAGGAAGGCGCGGTCGCCCAGACGGTGCTCAATCACGTCATCCTCAAGGCCGATATGCGAGGGTCCACGACGATGGTGGCCGAGTTGCGCAAACGGGGCCTGAATCCGGCGTCCCATTTCAGTCTGAATTTTTTCGAGCCGCTGAACGAAGTGCTGGCAACGTACGGAGCCAACAAGGTCTTCATCGAAGGCGACGCGGTCATTCTCAGCCTGATGGAGCATGAGGAAGCGGTCGAGCACCATTACAGCGTGGCGCGCATGTGCGGGATCGCCAAACGGCTGCTGGGCATGGTGCAGGCTCAAAACGCCGCCTGCCGGAAAGACGGGCTTCCGGAACTGGAATTGGGGACCGGCATCGTTTACAGCGAAGAGCCGCCGACCTTCCTCTACGACGGCAACAACGAGATCATGATTTCCTCCGCCATCGGCAAGGCCGACCGACTGTCCTCCTGCTCCTGGATGCTCCGGAAAGAACGGGCCAAGCGCGACCGAATGCTGACGAACGTGGATATCTATGAAATTCCCGAAGGCGATCCGCTGCGCGGCGAAAAAGGCGAGGTCCATCTCCGATACAATCTCAACGGCATCGAGCTGGACGAGGACGGCTTGTTCAAGCTTCAAACCGAGCTGACGATGCAGGAAGTGGAGGTGTCATTGCCCGGCGACGATACGCCGATCTCGTTCTATGTCGGCCGGTATCCGGACTTGAAAGGGGCGTTGCACCGAGTGGTCATCCGGCAGGGCCGCATCAGACTGCTGGACACGGCGCATCCGCGATTCGGCCTCCCCACCGCCGATGTCTTCTACGAGGTGGTGACCGACGAGGAGGTGCTGCGGTTGGTGGCCCAGGTCGCGAAACAGGGCGAAGGGGAAGTCGAGTGAGCGACGCTCTGGTGCAGCGGGTCGTCCTGATCGTCCTGGACGGCTTGGGAGTCGGAGCTTTGCCAGATGCGCCGGCCTATGGAGACGCGGGCAGCAATACCCTCGGTCATGTGGCGGAAGCGGCCGGCTGTTTGCGCCTGCCCAATTTGCAGGGATTGGGGCTGGGACATATCGGCACGTTTACCGGCCTGTCGCAGGTCAGCGAGCCGGACGCCTGTTTCGGCAAGATGGCCGTGCAATCCAAGGGCAAGGATACGACGGTGGGGCACTGGGAATTGACCGGCCTGGTGACGGACAAGCCGTTTCCGACCTATCCGAACGGGTTCCCCGCGGAGCTGATCGACGCGTTCGAATCGGCCATCGGGCGGAAAGTTCTGGGCAACCGGTCTGCGTCCGGAACCGACATCATCAGAGACTTGGGCGACGAGCACCTCCGGTCCGGTTCGCCCATCGTTTACACCAGCGCCGACAGCGTGTTTCAAATTGCCGCCCATGAAGACGTCGTGCCGGTCGAGGAGCTCTATCGGATGTGCCTGACGGCACGGCGCTTGCTGCGTCCGCCGCATCAGGTGGCGCGCGTCATCGCCAGGCCGTTTACGGGTACGCCAGGCGAGTTCGTGCGCACGGTCCACCGCCGCGACTTCTCTTTGGAGCCGCCTTGTCCGACCCTGCTCGACTTGCTGAAGGCCGCCGGGTATTCCGTGGTCGGCATCGGGAAAATCGACGATATTTTCAAAGGGCGTGGCCTCACGCGGTCCGTCCACACTGCGACCAATCGGGATGGCATGCTCGAAACCAGCCGGGCGCTCGACACGGTGCCGCGGGGGTTGATTTTCGTCAATCTGGTGGAGTTCGACATGCTCTACGGCCACCGCAAGGATGCCGAGGGGTATGCACGGGCCCTCGTCGAATTCGACCATTGGCTGCCCGAATTGCTGGGCGCGCTGCGGCAGGGCGATCTGCTCTGCATCACCGGGGACCATGGCAACGATCCGGTCATGCCAGGCACGGACCACTCGCGCGAATATGTGCCGCTCCTGGCCTACGGGCCGAGGCTGGCTCGCGGGGGCAACCTGGGCGTGCGGCGCAGCCTGGCCGATCTGGGCCAAACGATTGCGGATGCGCTGCATGTCAAACGCCTGCCCTGGGGCGAGAGTTTTCTGGATTCGCTGACGTTAGGTTAGGAGTCGCGTATGGCCTCGTCGTTCGAAGACACGTTGCGGGTCTTGGGATTGGAGTTGCCGCCGCCGCCCAAGCCGGTGGCCACCTATGTGCCGGTTGTGCAGGCGGGCGACCTGTTGTTTCTCAGCGGCGTCCTGCCGTTCCGCGGAGGGAAATTGCCGCTCGAGGGCAAGCTGGGGTGGGACCTGACCGTCGAGCAGGGGTACGAGGAGTCGCGAGTCGCCCTGCTCAATGCGCTGGCCATCGTGCGGGGCCACCTCGGCACGCTCGATCGGATCAGGCAGGTGGTGCGTCTGGTCGGGCACGTCGCCTCGGCGGATGGATTCGTGCAGCAACCGGCGGTGATCAACGGCGCCTCGGACCTGCTCGTCAAACTGTTCGGCGAGGCCGGCAAGCACGCGCGCGTGGCGGTGGGGGCGGCCGAGCTCCCGCTCAACGCGCCGGTCGAATTGGAGCTGATCGTGCAAGTCGTTCCGCTTCGCTGAAATGGTCGTATCGGAGGCGTGTAGGCTCGCTTCCCTTCCTTGACAGACAAAAAGAGCGCTTGTTATAGTGCGGGCGTTTTCGGCTTCAGGGCGCCTTCGTTCCGGCCTCTTTGCCTTCCTCTAGCGCGGGGTTCGCTGTACGCTCACGAGCATGTTCTTCCGTTCATATTCAGGAGTGCACATCATGCGGATTGCCATCATCGTTGTGCTGCTGTTGACGATACCCGGTTGGACGGCTCCGGCCCTGGCCGGAACGGCGCTCGCGCCGGATGCCGCGCCGCCCGGCGCCACGGTCACGATTACCGGTGCGGGATTCGGGTCGTTCAAGTCCTCGCAGGAGAACCGCGTCCTCTTCAACCAAGTGCCGGCGTTGGTGCAACGGTGGGAAGCGGATCTCGTGTCGGTGAAGGTGCCCCTGCGGGCTGCCACGGGGCCGGTTGAAATCGTGAGGGGCAAAAAACGGATTCCCGCCGGCACCTTCACCGTGCTGCGCCCGACGATCCAATCGGTGGCTCCGGGAGAGACGGAGCCGGGGACGGTGCTGCAGATTATCGGCGCGCACTTCGGTAACACGGCCGGCTCCAAAGATCCCAATACGATGTTCGGGGTCAACGACGTCTTGATCAGCGGCGTGCCGGCTAGGGTGCGGCGCTGGCGTGACGATAAGATCGAAGCGGAAGTGCCGGCCAATGCGACCACGGGCGACGTGCTCGTCCGGCTGGCGTCGTCTGACCCGCTGCCGGACGGCTCCTGCTGCGCGCCGGTCGAATACAGCGTGAGCAATGCGGTGGCTCTCACGGTTCTGCCGTCGATCCGAGTGGACCCGCTCAGCGGGCCGGTGGGCACCAAGGTGGTATTCTTCGGCAAGGGCTTCGGCGCGGGTAAAACTTCCGCCGATGCCGTGCTCTTCGGCGGCCGTCCGGCCACCGTGTCCCAGTGGACGGACCAGCTCATCGTCGCGCACGTGCCGCTCAACGCGGTCAGCGGCCCGCTCGTCCTCAAGCAAGGGAGCGCGGAACGCACCCTCGGCCAGTTTGCCGTGCAGACGCCGAAGGCGACCGGCTTGTCGCCGGCCAGCGCGCCGATCGGAAGCCTGCTGCGGATCACCGGCGAGCATTTCGGGTTTTATTCGGAAAGCGGGGCGACTCCTTACGCCTTTGCGGATTTCAACAAGGGCGAGAACGGGGTGGAGATCGGAGGGGTGCCGGCCATCATCTATCGCTGGCACGACGACAGGATCGACGTGTGGGTGCCCTACAGCGTCAAGAGCGGGCCGGTAGTCATCAAGCGCGGGGCCAACGTGCCCAAGGCCGACGGGAGCTGTTGCGCCGAACGGGGCCTGGTGACGACCGAGGCGGGAACGTTTTCGCTCGTGACGCCCAAGGTGGAATCCTTTTCGCCAGACTCCGCCGGGCTGGACGAAATTGTGACCATCAGGTGTTCCGGATTCGGGATCTTCCTGAAGACGACGGTGCAGACTCTGCGTGGCCTGCAGGAAGGAGGCCATGACTGTTCACCGATTCAGCTGGGGGAAATCTTCGCAGGCAGCGATGTGC
>JBJTAZ010000075.1:0-4071 GCA_046091085.1 Nitrospiraceae bacterium | reverse complement strand
GGGCCGCGGGGGCTGGGGAGTGTTGATGTGCATGCAGGTCCTAGTGGCTGCGCGTGTGAATCGGGAGGTGGCTGCCCACGTGGCCGACGATCACGGGCTGACCAGGACGGGCCGGCTGCGCGACGTAGATGCGGGCGGAGTCGCTGCCGGAGCCGGTGCCACAGCACAGGTGAGCCTCGACGAGGTACTCCACCCCATCATGGACGACCACGTAGTCCTTACGGAAACGCTGCAGGGTGGTGGACGAGGAATGGGGGCTGTAGTCATGAGACCCGTTGCTGGCAAGGAACGCGGTCCACGGCATGCCGAGCCCGGATCCTGCAGCGTTGGTCTTGGCGGCGAGAGCGAGGGCCATCAGCGCGGCGTAGATGTAGTCGGGGTCATTGTAGTCGGAAACGGCCGCGCTGCGCAGCGCGCGATCGGTGACAACCAAGGAGGAACCGGCATCACGCGCAGCGGCCTCGACGGCCTCGAGCACGGAGGCTACCCGACGCTGCTTAACGACCGAGAGCATCACCTTCTTGATGCGACGGCTAACCGAAGGCACCGGAGCAGAACGGGCTAACGACTGGGGGCGGGGAAACTGACGCGGAATGACGGGGCATTCGACCACCTCGATTCCGCGCGCGATGATCTTCTCATCGGCGAGGAACCGGCAGACGGCGTCCTCGATCCAGCCGCAGGCCTTGCAACAGGCGACCAGGAGGAACCCCATCTGGACGTGCAGGGTGCAGCCGTCGTCGCCCAACTGGGCGGTAGCCGTGGGGGAATAGCTGATTGGAGCCAGACGGACTTCGCCATTGTGGCGGAAGTCAGCGTGGACCTTAGCCTTAACTCGCGGATTGCGGGACCAGGCTTTCAGCCCAGGCGCAAGCGCGTCCATATCCTGAATTAGGTATTTCATTCCGTTTCTGATGCATCACGAAATAACCTTGACCAGGAACATCAAGCTATTTTTCATCACCTCCGCATGAATCAAACAGATCGCCTATTAAAAGTCGGCCAGAAGCTCGAAAAGGGAGGGTTGGCGTCGTTCAAAACGACCACCCCCAGCGGCCTCCCGGCCTATTACCGATCCCAAGGCCTCCAGATCATCCCCAGCGAAGCTGAGGAGATTGACACCCACAACCGTTGCCAGGTCGTAATCACCCCCGTGGCCGCCGCCCTTTCCGGGCTCGTCATGACTGTCCTACGCATCCTCGGGCAAGGAGATGGCGGCCAGCGCCGCTCCGCCGCTGCTATCGTTCAGTTCAAGTCAGCCCTGTCGGCCGGCAAGCCCCAGGGCTGGGAGCAAGGCGCGGCCAAGGATATCGTAACCGCTGCCCTCAAGTTCGCTGATAAGCCCTTCCCTTCCGCCAACAAGCATAGCGACTGGGGCGACTTTGATGGCATCGGGGAGCACATCATGCACCGCTACATTCATCGACGCCGGCTGAAGGACGAACAAAGCAATGGCGGCGCCTTCGCCGAGCATACCCCATTCGGCCACGAACTCGTCGATCCGTTCACCGGGCTGCCGGAGCACAAGGTGCCCAACAACACGGCCAAGCCCGACAGCAACTGGTCCGAGATTCGCGGCATCATGGGCATCGAGCTGAACCAGCACTGGATTCCGGTCTCCTTCCCCTCCCCCTTGATGACCCCCAAGGAAGAACAGGCCGTCCTGCGAACAATCGTCCGCCGTGGTCTCAAACCCGAAATTGCTATGACTATCATCGCCAACCGTGCGAAAGACCTCAAGCGTCGCGCCTAATGACAGGAAACCCCACCACGCTCGGAGACCTTGCCTACGTGTTCCACGGCGCAGGCAACGCGGACATCTTCACGGAGGAGAAACTGTCGAAGATGACGAAGCTCCCTGATGCGGTCGAATGCGGCGTGATCAGGGCTCCCGACGTGATGAGCCTCAGCCCCTGGCATGAGCCTAGCGAGATCAACCGCTTGTGGGTCTCGAAACGTTACGTTTCGTCGGGAAGCCGACGGGGGGCGGGTCAGACCAACAGGCTCTGGTGCAATGACTTGCTCCTCTCGACTCGCGGCATACCAAAGGTCAGCCCGATGATCACCCGACAGATGACGGAACATTCGGCCGTTATCGCAGGTCCGGAAGTCTTGGTAATCAGGGCGAAGCCAGGCATCAACGCAGCCGTCCTCCGCGAGGCCATGAAACAACCGGCGGCGGCGGAATACTTCGCCAAGCATACTACCAGGAAGAATCAGGACAAGAAGCCTGGCAAGGGATACGATAAGAGCGGAGTGCTCTCCAAGGAGGCCGTCTGCAACCTCCCCCTCCCCGAACACCTAATAAACGCTCACCCAAGCTTCGGAGAAGAGGTGGAGATCGTAGCACACAAGGCCGAGTCGCTGATCTCGGGGCTTCGCCCCCTCAACCACGCGATCGTCGAGGCCGCACGCTGGCGCGCCGAGCAACACATCAAGCCCATCCTCATCTCCAGATACCCAAAGCGGGCGACCAACGAGCTCTCTTGGGAGAAGACTTACAAAGAGCGCTACTATGAGATACAAGCCCGCTCGACAGACACCCACAAAAAGTTGCTTGAAGATTGGCAGAAAGACGTCAGCCAGCCGATGCCGAGCTGGGAATGGAAGAAGCCGTATAATGAAGAACACAAAGCGCTGCAGGCAGAGAAGGAACGCTGGGCGTCGGAAGGCCTATGCAAGTGCATCACAGCCTTGTCTGCCGTCGAACCGCCAATCGGTGACGCCGCAATCTTGTGCAGGCTTCTAGCTGGAACCGAGAATACCAAGGAAGCAAGGCGGGCAATCCTAAGCGACCGTGACAAGCTGGAGTCCACCAGCCTGCTGCTGCAGGAGGGTGACCAGCGTGCATCATCCACGAAGGTCGCAAGGTCGATCAGATCCCTGCTCGCATCATGCGCTAGCAGCCAAGGCGCCGTCGCAGTCCTTTCCGCCGAAGCCGGCCACCTCGCCAACGAAGTCATGGCCGAAACAAAGGCGCCGGGCACACTCGCCCTGATTGAAGATAACGAGCCGTTCCGGAACTTCGCCAAGGCCATCTGCGAACTTCACGGCAAGCGGACGCGAGTCGAATCGGTCAAGCGCGCCTACGATCTCCCACGCGGACTACGTTTTGATGTCGCGCTGATGGAAGCCTCCGGCACCGACGTCGACCCGAAGGACAACGAAGATAAGGTCGCACGGCAGTCTAGCGAGCTTTTCCAGTGGCATGAGATTGGCGGGCGCATCGCACCAGGAGGCAGGATGATAGTCCACCTGCCGACGACGCACTGGAAACTGCTCAAGTCAGTCATAGAGAAAGTGGCCATTGTCGTACAACTCCCTCCCATAGCCCTACCTGCATGGAGCGAGCACGACCCACGAAGATACGTGCCCTGCGACCAAGGGCTAATCGTAGTTCTGAAACCAGACTCGAACCGCACCAGCACATTCAAGCTAATTGATGCCACCAGGATCAACGCAGGCGGCTCTGCCACTGACCTAACAACCGAGCAAATCAAACACCTCCGATCCTTGATCCTCGATGAAGGCAGCCCGGCGTCAGCTGCCCCAACAACCGAAGTTCAGAATCGTGAACTCAAGGATCTCGCTGTGTGGCCAAGCATCCCTGGATTCATGAGGAAAACGTTGAGCACCGAAGGCCTCACGAAGAACTACACCCTCGAGACGATGGTCGAATTGTTTAAGTACAGGCACCACCTTTGGAAGCGGGCCCAAACTGACATCTTCAAACAAGTTGGGCTACCCCACTTGTTCTAGTTCAAGACAAGGCGCACCTGCCCAAGAACCTCCGCATCCAGCAGGCCATCGGACCCGATAGAATAGAATTCGGAGGGGGAGCCATTTTAACGTAGCTTTAGTTAAGCCTGGCCGAAAGGGAACGGCCTGACCTCTTTGGCTGCGCGGCGTGACCGCGAGGGGGCAAGTGGGCACGTGGGCAAGTTGACATGGGGAGATGCACACCCCCCTGCCCACGTGTCATCGTGCCAGCGTGTCCCCGCATTGCTTAAGCGACCGAAGGGCGCTTAAGCAAAGTAGTCCACTCCGCCCTGGAAGAGGGGCTGGTGCTTG
>JBJTAZ010000074.1:0-3462 GCA_046091085.1 Nitrospiraceae bacterium | reverse complement strand
AGTTCCGGCAGAGCGGGGCTTCCGGATAGAGATTGAACAAGTCTTGCTTGGGGTCCGTGAGCGTGGCCAGGTCGTAGGTGGCCTTCCGCGCTGGGACCGGAGGCATCATCGAAAAGGACATGCCGTCGTGGACCGCCGTCTGGCAGGCCAGACAGGTCTTCACCTTGGGATCGTCCTTGGTCCGGTAGTAGGTCGCGCAGGCGCCGCAGAAGCCCCCCAGGCAGCCGACGCCACGAATGACTTCCTGGCCCGTGTACCAGAGGGCTTTCAGCATGGTGATCCCCTCCGGCACCTGATGCTTCTTGCCGGCGATCTCCACCGCCACCATCTTCGGGAGAAGCACCTCTTCCTGATCGACGACATGGTCCTTGTCGATGTTAGCCATGGTTCTTCAGCATACAGCTTTCAGCCGTCGGTTTTCAGCTTAACTTTTCCCCATGCGGATTACCGCCCGCTGGCGGCTTTTCCGGCTATGAGGCGATCGCGTCCACGATCGCGTTCAAGGTCTGGCTCGGACGCATCGCCTTGGCCGCCTTGGCGTCATCGGGATGATAGTACCCGCCGACATCGACCGGCTTGCCCTGGGCGGCGAGCAGTTCGCCGGAAATCTTCGACTCGTTGTCGGCCATGTCCTTGACGATCTTGGCGAAGCGTTCCGCCAATTTCTTATCCTGGGTCTGCTGGGCCAAGGCCTGCGCCCAGTACAAGGCCAGATAGAAATGGCTGCCGCGATTGTCGATCTCGCCCACCTTGCGGGCCGGCGACTTGTTGCTCTCCAAGAACTTCGCATTGGCCTGATCGAGCGTGTCCGCCAAAATCTTGGCCGCCTGATTGTTGGCGACTTTCGCCAAATGCTCCAAGGACGCGGCCAGCGCCAGGAATTCCCCCAGCGAATCCCACCGCAGATACCCTTCTTGCTGGAACTGCTGCACGTGCTTGGGCGCCGAGCCGCCGGCACCGGTTTCGAAGAGGCCCCCGCCGTTCAGCAAGGGCACGATCGAGAGCATCTTGGCACTGGTCCCGATTTCGAGAATCGGAAACAGGTCCGTCAGGTAGTCGCGCAACACGTTCCCCGTCACGGAGATCGTATCCTTCCCTTCCTTGATTCGCTCCAGCGAGAGACGCGTGGCTTCGGCCGGCGACATGGTCCGGATGTCGAGGCCCTTCGTGTCGTGTTTCGGCAGGTACTGCTCGACCTTCTTGATCAGCTCCGCATCGTGCGCCCTGGTCTTGTCCAGCCAGAAGATGGCCGGAGCGCCCGTGGCCTTGGCGCGGTTCACCGCCAGCTTGACCCAGTCTTGGATCGGCGCATCCTTCACCTGACACATGCGCCAGATATCGCCCTCTTCCACCTTATGTTCCAGCAACGTCTTCCCCGACGCATCCACCACGCGGACCGTGCCGTTGCCCGGGGCCTTGAAGGTCTTGTCGTGCGAACCGTACTCCTCCGCCGCCTGCGCCATGAGTCCGACGTTGGGCACGCTCCCCATGGTCTTCGGATCGAGGGCCCCGTGCTTCTTGCAGAAGTTCACGACCTCTTGATAGACCGGCGCGTAACTGGCGTCGGGAATGACGCACTTGGCATCCGCCGCCTTCCCGTCCGGGCCCCACATTTTTCCGCTGTCGCGAATGACCGGGGGCATGGAGGCGTCGATGATGATGTCGCTGGGCACGTGCAGATTGGTGATGCCCTTGTCGGAGTTCACCATCGCCATCGGCGGCCGCTTCTGATAGACCGCCTGAATGTCGGCTTCGATGGCTTTGCGTTGGTCCTCCGGCAAGGCCTTGATCTTCGCGTACAGGTCGCCGATACCGTTGTCCGGATCCACGCCCAGCTTCTTCAGCGTCTCCCCGTGCTTTTCGAAGACCTCCTTGTAGTACACCGTCACAGCATGACCGAAGATCTTCGGGTCCGAGACCTTCATCATGGTGGCTTTCTGGTGAATCGAGAACAGGACGCCCTGCTTCTTGGCGTCTTCGATCTGCTCCTCGAGGAACTGGCGCAGGGCTTTGACGCTCATGAACGTGGCGTCGATGACTTCGCCGGCCTGCAGCGCCACTTTCGGCTTGAGCACGGTCGTTTTGCCGTCCTGGCCGACAAACTCGATCCGCGCCTCGGTGGCGGCCGCGAGCGTCAGGGACTTCTCATTGGAGCGGAAATCGCCGCCCTTCATATGGACAACGTGCGTCGTGGAGTCCGGGCTCCAAACCCCCATCTTGTGCGGGTGCTTCCTGGTATGGGCCTTCACGGAGAGCGGCGCGCGGCGGTCTGAGTTGCCTTCGCGCAACACCGGGTTGACGGCGCTGCCCTTGACCTTGTCGTAGCGGACCTTGATGTCCTTCTCTTTGTCGTCTTTCGGATTTTCCGGGTATTCGGGCAACTTGTAGCCCTGGCTCTGCAGCTCTTTGATGGCCTCCTTCAACTGGGGGAGCGAGGCGCTGATGTTCGGCAACTTGATGATATTGGCTTCCGGCGTCTTGGCGAGCTCGCCCAATTCGGACAGGGCGTCCGGCTGCTTCTGTGCGGGTGTCAGATATTCTGGGAACACCGCGAGGATGCGCCCGGCCAAAGAAATATCCCGCAATTCGACGGACACGCCGGCCGCCTTACTGAAGGCGTTGATGATCGGCAGGAACGAATAGGTCGCCAGCATCGGCGCTTCGTCGGTTTTCGTATATATGATCTTGGATGCTTTTGTCATCATGATCGCTCCTCTTTCCCGTATCGTGTTAGTTCAGCGCATTCAGCGCCGAACCCGCCTTGAACCACGCAAGCTGTTGTTCCGTCATGCTGTGGTTCGCCTGGATGGTGAGCGCGTGGCCATCCGCCTTATGGATCGTCACCTGCACCGGCTTGCCCGGAACCAGATTCGCCAGCCCCGTCACGCTGATACGGTCTTGCTGCTCGATCTTCTCGTAGTCCTTCGGATCAGAGAAGGTCAACGCCAAGATCCCTTGTTTCTTCAGATTGGTCTCGTGAATGCGGGCAAAGCTCTTGACCAACACCGCTTTCACGTTCAAGAACCGCGGCGACATGGCCGCATGCTCGCGGCTGCTGCCCTCTCCGTAGTTCTCGTCGCCGACCACGATCGACCCGATCCCCTTCGCCTTGTAGCGACGGGCGATCTGCGCGATGGTCAGGCCCGATTCGCCGGTCAGCACATCGGTCCCTTTGCCCGGTTCCGACGAGAAGGCGTTCGTCGCGCCCAGGAACATGTTGTCGCAGATCTTGTCCAGGTGGCCGCGGAATTTCAGCCAGGGCCCGGCCGGCGAAATATGGTCGGTCGTCGTCTTGCCCTTGGTCTTGATCAGGAGCGGGAGTTTGTCCAGGTCCTTGCCGTCCCAACGCGGAAAAGGCTGGAGCAGCTGGAGCCGTTCGCTCGTGGGCGGAACGTCCACCGTGAGCGTGGCGCCGGCGTCGGCCGGGGCCACGGATGCCGCCTCGGCCTGAGCAAACCCCAT
>JBJTAZ010000073.1:0-5073 GCA_046091085.1 Nitrospiraceae bacterium | reverse complement strand
CCTGACCGCCTGCAGCATCCCCTACAAGCCGACCCTGAAGATGGAAGCCTCGTTCCATACGATTCCGGCTCGGGTGCTGGTCCAGCCGCTGAAGGACGCTTCGCCGCCGGATGACAAGGAAGATTCCACGGGAGCCAGTTTTTCCCAGACCAGCGCCCGTTCGATGGAAGGAGACCTCAGTACATTGGTGACCAAGGCGTTGGTGGCGGATCTCAGCGCGACCGGCGTCTTTCAGACGCTCCACCGAAACCAGACCAATCCCGACTTGGTATTAAGCGGGACTATCCACCGATTCTACGGCCAGGTGTCCATCCCTTCCTGGCTGCACGTGTCCTGGATGAACTGGGCGACCCATGCAGCCTGGGTGCCGTTCCAAGAATGGGAAGGCGAGGTGGATGTGGAGGTGGTGCTTTCAACGCCGGGGGGTGCCGTGCTGGGCACCTACCGAGGCCAGGCCGACTACAGTCAGGTCGAGGGCCGCGATCATCACTATTGGTCCATGCCCCTCTACCCGGCCCATGCCAGGCTGAACCGCGCTTTCACTGAAGCGGTGGAGCAGATCCGAGATCAGATGTTCCTGGACCGCGACAAGCTCCTAGCCGCGATCCGCAAGTAGCGATATGCGCGGTAGCAGCCGCACGATGACACGCGGTGCAACTCCTAAGGTGGTGTCTGGCAGGAGCTTCTAAAACTTCTTCGGATAGACGATCTTTGCGAGCTTGGCGAACAGTTGTGAGGAGTCCACCTGGTTGGGGTCTCGGTTCAACAGGATGACGACAGTGGCGTCCAGTTCGGGCGAGTAGAAGAGGGACGAGTCGTAGCCAGGCACTTCCCCACGATGGCCGAGGAATCCCTTGATCTCCATGAGGCCGAGCCCGTAGCTTGCCTCCGATCCTGATGCCATGGGCACCGTCTTCAGCCGCTCCGCCTGCATCTTCTTGCTCAGTAACGAGCCGGTGCCCAACGCTTTTGCGTAGAGCTTGAGGTCGTGGATGTCCGACACCATGGCGCCGCCGGCCCAGGCCCAGGAGGGGTTGAAGGCGGTCACATCCACCAACTCGGACGTCTTATTGCCCCGCAAGTTGAAGGAGAGACGGAGCAGATCGGCATTGGCCATATAACCGTTCGCGTGAAGCTCCGTGGTGTTGGGCAGCGTGGGGAACGAGGAGTTCTTCAGTCCGAGCGCTTTGACGATACGCCGATCCACCTCCTCCTCGAGTCGGTGTTGCGTCTCTTCCTCGATGATCAGGCCCAACAAGGCATAGCCGGTATTGGAGTAATGAAACTCCTTTCCGGGTGCCGCATAGTCCCGGTGGGAGACGGCGTATTTGATCAGTTCCTGTGGTGTCCAATAAAGGAGCAGGTTGGCATAGCTGACCGCCTCCAACGCGGGATCGTCTGTGTAGCTGAAGAGCCCGCTGGTGTGGTTCAGCAACTGACGAATCGTGATGTCTTTGGCGTTGGGGATATTGAGTTCGAATTTCTTGTCATACTTCTCGATGTTCTGGTCGAGATCGATCACCCCGTCGCCGGCCAATTGCAGGACGATCGTGGCGGTGGCGGTCTTGGTGATGCTGCCGATTCGGACCTTATGGTCTGCCGTGATGGACTTGTGCTCGGCCACGTCGGCCTGGCCGAAAGCTTCGACCCAGGTGCCTTGATCCGGTGCCCAGATCCCGACGATGGCGCCGGGGATGCCGCCTTTCTCGATGGCGTCCAGGACGGTCTTCAGCAGTTGCGCTTCCTGCTGCGGGCTGAACGTCGCGGGTGGCTTCGTGGACCTGATGTCAGTCCCCGACGAGCAACCATGCATCGTCAAGGCCAGCAGCAGGCCCAATATGGCCCAAGTCTGTCGCGCAGCACCGGTTTTCATGACGGACATGCTCACTCCCTGGCTCGAGTAATCTGCCCATGATTTGTACGGGGGCTCGGCGATTCTGTCAATTGCTTCCGCCGGTTATGGCAGAGGTGATCGGGCGAGACAACACGGTATCGCTCGTTCAAGCCTTGGCCGCCACGAACTTCATGGCCGCGCTGTTCATGCAGTACCGCAGGCCGGTCGGCTTGGGTCCGTCCTCAAACACGTGACCCAAGTGTCCGCCGCAGCGTCGGCAGTGGACTTCGGTGCGGGGCAGGATCAGTTTGTAGTCCGTCCGGGTCTGGATGGCGTGGTCGTTGATCGGCTGCCAGAAGCTGGGCCAGCCGGTGCCGCTCTCGTACTTGTGCTCGGAGGAAAAGAGCGGCAGGTCGCAGCCGGCGCAGTGGTAGACGCCCTTGGCATGGTTGTCGTGGTAGGGGTTTTTGAACGGCGCCTCGGTGCCTTCATGGCGCAGGACTTGATATTGTTCCGGCGTCAGGATCGCCTTCCATTCTGCGTCGGTCTTGGCTACTTCATAACCCATCGTGGCCTCCTTCGCTTCGCTCGGTTTCGAACCGAGGCTTTTCGCGAGCAATCCGATACCCAAGATCGCCACGGTCTTGAGCAGGGCTCTTCGTTCCATAGGGCGCCTCCTTTTCGTTCAGCAAGGACAACTGAACGCCCAAATGCCTGCATCTAGCTTACCGGGCACAAGAAGGTTTGTCAGCTCCCATTTCAACTGTGCGATAAACCCTGCACTGGCCTCTAATAAGACTCAGTCCCATGGCCAGCGGCTTTATGCCTCAATTGACTTGACGTAAAAACATTAAATAATTATCAACAACTTACGCGATACATGGCGATAGCGGTCAGAATGGTACCTAACTTGCTACATTAGGCCGTGGCAAGGGAACAGAATCAGAGAGAGAGAAGGAGGGCATCCATCATGATCACATTCACCTTGGCGGTGCTGTTCAGTTGGATGGTCGTTCGGGGCGGGGTCACGGCCTGATCGCCAAATCAGCGATGGGTATCGTGTCGCAGGGGTAGCATCTCCGCAAGTCAGCGTAAGACCGCTTCGAACATTCCGACTCCGGGGCTCACCCCGCTCTTCAGCACAATCTCGCAGATATGATCGAGCCGCTCGATGTGCTCGTAGGCCGACCAGGGATCCGGCCCGACGGCACAGACTCCGTGATTGGCTTGTCCGACCACGTCGTAGTCCAGTGAGCCGTCTGCATGGACCCTCAGACAATCCGCGGTTGCATCGGCAAATTCGAGGGAGAGGGCCGGCAACGGCGGCACCGAAGGGCCGACTTTCGTGTATCGCGAAATCTCCGGGAAATCCGCGCAAATTTTCTGCAAGTCAAAGCCGCGGTAGATGGCTGCGACCACGTGGGTCGGGTGAATGTGCACGACGGCTCTGGTGCGCGGCGTGTCGCGCTGGATGTTCCAGTGCATCCAGAGTTCGCCCGACGGCCGTTGATGTTCCGTCGCGCGAGGCCGCCGCTCCGCCGTCTTCGGATCTGCGACGATCTCCAGCTTGACGATCTGCTCCGGATGTACGATCGTTTTTCTGAACCCGGTCGGGGTGATGTAGAGGTACTTGCCGGCCTTTTTGCACAGGCTGATATTGCCGTCCCTGGACGTGATCCAGCCCTTGGCATAGCAGTGCCGCATCACATCGCCCATGGCCGTCAGCATCGATGCCTTCCTCCGAGTTCGGTAACCGTTGGTGTCCGTTCGTGCCGCCATGCATGCCGGGGCACGGTATCGTGTGAAGAGGTATCGGCGGAGGACCGCCAAAGCTTGAGCCGCGCTCACGGACCGATGAAGGCGCTGACGCTGCCCTCGCCGGCCCAGCCTTTGCCACGCCGGACGGCATACCGATTCGTCCCCCCTACGTCGAGAAAGAGACTCCAGGCCTGGTGATCGGCGATGCCCAAGCCGGTGGACAGTGAGAAGTCGTATCGGTCGTCCTCTGCTCCTGCAGCCACGAAAAGCGCCACGCTCCGATCCCAGGCCGCCGCGGCATGGTAGCAGGGCCCGGTAGAGCCGTAGACGTCCGGGCCGCCGGCGTCCACGTACAGGCCCGCGCTGAAATGGGCAGCGGCGCCCTGGCCATAGCGTGCGGCCCCATGCTCGTCGTCGCCGCGCAGATCCAGCTTGATGCCGATGCCGAAGAAATAGCCGACGCCTTGTGAAAAATTGGCGCTGCGGGACCGGTCGTTGCCGGCCAGGTCCAGCACCAAACCGACGCCCCCGGCGAGATCCTCCGTCGTTGAAGGGACGAGCTTCGGCCTGATCCGCTGGCCGACGCCGGCCCCCAGGCCGAAACAATCGTACTGAAACTGTGTGTCGCCCGGCTTGGCCTGGGGGGCGTCCTGTTCGTTGTAGCGGCTGACCAGACGATCTCCGCACTGGTAGCGGTCGTGGCCGGCCACGGCGCTCAGCGCGCCGGGTCCCTGCGGCCCGCCGAATCCAAGGGCATAGCCGACGCTGCGGTAATCGTCGTCCCCGGCACGATCCAGGAGCAGGCCCAGTCCGCCCAGCGCCGCACCCTGCGTCAGGCGCGAACCGATGTAGCGATCGTCTCCCTCCCTGTCCACCAGCAGGCCGATCCCCGCCACGCCCGTTCCGCCGCTTCCCGCAGCCAGCTGGTACAAGTCGTTCCCCTTGCGGTCCACCAGGAGCCCGACACCCAGTCTGCCGGTGGCCAGGCCGAGCGGCTGGGGTTCGTAGCGGTCGTTGCCGTCGAGGTCCAGCAGGACGCTGACGCCCAGGGTCATGTCCGTCGGTGATGCGATCGTGCCGCGATAGACATCGTCCCCGCCCAGATCCAACAGCAACGCGATCGGTTGGCGCACATCGTAGGTGTTGGGGCCAGGCCCTCCGATCACGATCAATCCCGCCTGACTGTTCTTGAGCAGGAGTACCGACCCCGTGATTTCCGGAACCGGATCGGACCAGGCCGGCGCATCCCTGAAGGCCAGTCGAATCCGATCCATCCAGGCCTCGTCATCCAGGCCGGCCAGCCGTTGCGCCGCGGCCAGCAGAGCGGCCTGGTCGAGGCGATCTCCCACCAGGCCGAAGAAGCGGCGGTCCGCCTGCGTCTGCCGACGTTCGCCCTCGTCCTCTTCCGACAACTGCGGGGTGAAGCGCTCAACGATCTGTGCGGCATGATCGAAGAGGAATTGACGGTCGTCATCGGGGAG
>JBJTAZ010000072.1:0-2557 GCA_046091085.1 Nitrospiraceae bacterium | reverse complement strand
AATCCACGTCAGGGACGATCTCGGCCGACTGAAACAGCTCGCCCTCGCTCGTGTCGACCTTGGTGATCGTGCCCAGCGGGATCCCCCTGGGAAATCCTCCGGTGAGCCCCGACGTCACGACAACGTCCCCTCCTTGAAGCGTCGCCAGCAGCGGCATGTATTTCATCCTGGCCCGGCCGTCGGCGGTGCCTTCCACAATCCCTTCGTCCCTCGTGCGCTGGATCAAGCCAGTGACCGCGTTGTTCGGATCGGAGATCAGCAGAACCATAGCGGTGTAGGGCGTCACCTTGACCACACGGCCAACCGCTCCGTCCGTCGCCATCACGCCCATTTCAACCTTGACGCCATCCCGCGCACCCTTGTCCAACACGATCGCCCGATACCAGTTCGTGGCATCCCGTCCGATGACCTGCGCCGCAACGGTCCTGGCCTTCGTGCGTTCCTTCAAGTCCAGCAGGGCGGCCAAACGTTGGCCGGCCACCCCCCGTTCGCGCAGTTCGTTGTTGCGCTCCCGCAGGGCCTGGAGTTCGCGTTGCAGCCGACGATTCTCATCCGACACCTGATGCAAGGCCAGATAGCCGTTCCAGATGTCTTGCACGCCACGATCCACCGCGGCAAACGCGGTCAGCGGCAGCGACAGGAGTTGCGCCAGGGGTTGCCCGATGGCCTGCAGGAGTGTCCGGCTTTGTTTGGGAAGGACGAAGACGAGCGAGAGCAACAGCACGCAGAGGAGCAGGATGACCCGTCTGGTTCCGGATGTCGTGCGAAACATGGCCCTCCGCGCGCGGGCGGGAAGCCCTAGCGGGAGCTGCTACACTGCGACATCACCCATACCTTGCGCAGGAGTTCCAGTTCGTCGAGGATTTTCCCCACCCCCAGCACCACGGAGGTGAGAGGATCATCCACCGTAATGATCGGCAGATTGGTTTCCTCGCGAACCCGCGTGTCCATGCCCTTGAGCAGAGACCCGCCTCCGGTCAGCACAATGCCCCGGTCGATGATGTCGCCGGCCAGCTCTGGGGGAGTGTTCTCCAGCGCCACCTTGATGGCGTTGACGATCGTCCCGATCGGCTCCTGGAGCGCTTCCCGGATCTCGGCATCATCGATCACCAACGTGCGAGGAATGCCCGAGATCAAATCCCGCCCTTTAATCGTCATCGTCTTCCGCTCCTCGAAGGGGTAGGCCGAGCCGATCTCCACTTTGATGCGCTCCGCCATGTGCTCCCCGATGAGGAGGTTATATTTTTTCTTGATGTAATTCATGATCGCGTCGTCCATCCGGTCGCCGGCGACTTTCACGGATTCGCTGTAGACGATCCCGCCCAGCGAAATCACGGCGATATCGGTCGTGCCGCCGCCCACGTCCACGACCATGTTCCCGGACGGTTCGGTAATCGGCAGCCCCGCCCCGATCGCCGCCGCCACCGGCTCTTCGATCAGATAGACTTCCCGGGCCCCGGCGAGCTCGGCCGAATCCCGCACCGCCCGCTGCTCCACCTGGGTAATGCGCGAAGGCACGCCGATCACGATACGGGGCCGCACGAAGGTGCTGCGGTTGTGCGCCTTCGTGATGAAATACTTCAGCATCCGCTCGGCCATTTCGAAGTCCGCGATCACACCTTCCTTCATGGGTCGAATTGCGGTGATGTTGCCGGGCGTCCGTCCCAGCATCTTCTTGGCTTCGGCGCCGACCGCCAGCACTTTTTCGCTTTTTTTCTCGACCGCCACGACCGAGGGTTCGTTCAGGACGATCCCCTTGCCATGCACATACACCAGAGTCGTGGCCGTGCCCAAATCAATCGCCAGATCGTTCGAGAACCAGCCTAGGACGTCGCTCGTAATCCCCACTCTGTTCTCCTTTGCGCCCTTAGCGGGATCGCTACGGCGGAGCCCTGCCCCGCCCCGGCTGTGAACAGCGTCAGTCCTGCGGATCGAGCTGCCCGGCATCCAGGATCTGCGTACGGGCGATCTCATCCCCCAAGCGCAGGCCCCGGTCATTGCCGATAATCAACAACGTTTCAAACCCGACGATCCCGAGGGTCAAGAGCCACCCGATGTAGGGCAGCGGAAACAACAGATACGCCGCGGCCAGCGGCAGATTCCTGATGATCGATTCTTTGAATCCCGCCACATCCCTGGTGCCCGGGATGACGGTCTGCATGCCGATCAGCCGCTTGCCCACGCTGCGGCCTCCGGCAAACCCATCGGCGATCAACACATAGGCCAAGCCCGCCAACCACCCCACAGGCGGCACCAAACGGTCGGCGGCGGCCACGAGAATCAAATCCAGGGATTTGGCAATGAGGCGGTTGAGCACGTGCGCTTTGGGATAGACACTTTCGCCCAAAGGGCTGCTGGCCCGACCTTCTTCTGACAAGTCCCCTCCTCGTAATTATCGAGCAAGTATAACAAATCCGGCGCTGTAGCACAAATGCGCCATCAAATGACCTGTCGCTTGCCTTCCGGCAGAGAGCCCGGTAGAATCCCCAGTGATTTTCGGCTTGTCACCCGTGAGGAGCGTGTCATGATCAAGTTGATGCGGGACAGCGCGCACAAG
>JBJTAZ010000071.1:0-3159 GCA_046091085.1 Nitrospiraceae bacterium | reverse complement strand
GGACGTCTCCGACCTCGTCGCTCAACGCCGCCACCAATGGCCCAACCGCCCGCTCGTCTTTCAGATCGCCCAGGGACTCGGCCGCGTACTTGCGGTTGAGCCAGTGCGTATCCTTGAGGTCCACCAGCATCGCGTCCGCCTTCGCCGCGTTCGGGTCTTTGGAACGGATGCGGAAACTCTTCGCGACACGCCGGCCGCCCTCTTCCACCACCCGAATCGTCGCGCCGTCGCCAGGCTTGATCTTCTGGAGGTCTTCGACCGCCTCCTCGGCCACGTCCAAGACGACCGTCTTGCCGTCGTAAGCCAGCAGCTCCACCTCCAGTTGCTTGGCCACGAGGTTCACCGAGACGACTTTTTCGGTGACCAGATTGAAGCCGTCTTTCTTGGCACCCCCCTTGGGGCCGATCTGAATCAGTTTAGGTGGCTGCTGCGGTGCTTCGTCTGCCATATGCAATCCTCTTTTCGTTCCGCTCGGTGAAGTTCGATCCGACGCTACTTGGTCGCTTGCGGTTTCCAACCCAGGCTGGACAGGGCGCCCTCCACAGTCTCCTGCACCATCTCGTTCTCATCTTCCAGCAGCGGCACGAGCGAGTCCACCGCCCGACGGTCCCCCAGCCGCGCCAGGGATTCGACGGCATTGCGCCGCACCAGCCAGTCTTCATCCTTGAGCGCCTCGATCAGCGAGGGCACGGCCCGCGCATCCCCGATCTTGCCCAAAGCTTCCGCCGCATGGCGACGCACCATCCAATTGGTGCCGAGCAGACCGGCGATCATGGCCTCAACCGCACGCACGTCGCTGATCTTTTTGAGCACACGCGCCGCGTCTTCCCGCAACGTCCCGTCGTTCAAGGCCTCCACGAGCCCAGGCACAGCGCGGGGATCGCCCATCCGCTCCAAGGCCCAGACCGCCGAGCTGCGGACGGCGCCATCTTTATCCTTGAGCGCCTTGATCAGCGGTTCGACGCCTCTTGGATCCTTGAGCTTGCCCAGGACGTTGGCGGCCTGCTCTCGAACCGACCATTCGTCGTCCGTCAACGCCTCGATCATCGGCTCAACCGCCGCCTGGCCAATCCGCACGATCGCGCTGGCCGCCGCCTCGCGGATGACCGTATCCTCGTCGGTGAGCAGGCCAATCAAGCCCGACAGCGCCTCCGCGCCCATCTGCCCCCAGCTGGCCGCCGCATGGTCCCGCAAGGCCTCGCTCTCGTCCCGCAGGGCCGAGAGCAACTGATTGACGCGCTCACTATATCCCTCTTCACTCATTCTCGCCCTCCTCTACCACAGCCACCTGTTCGGCTTGCATTGCCGCGGCTTGCAGCTTGTCTACAATCATGCCCGCATTGTACGACACCAGTCCATCCCGGTCGGTCTTGAGCTGCTCGAACAAGTCCTGGTACGGACGCAGCACCTCCACGTCCTTGATCTTGGCCAACGCCTCCATGGCCAGCGGCCGGAGCGGGCGGATCGGCAGGCCTTCGATGTACAGTTGCATGGGGCGCGCATCGCCGATCAGACCCAGCGACTTCATGGCCAGCTCCTTCACGCCCGTATCCTTGTCAGCGCGCAGCCGCTCCATGAGCGGCTCCACGGAACGGAGATCGCCGATCTTACCCAGCAAGTCGGCCGCCGCTTCGCGCACGACCCAGTCCTCGTCGTCCAAATACTCGATCAAAATTTCCACCATCGGCCGGCCGATCCCCAGCAGATCCACCACCGCCGCCATCCGGGCTTCTTCGCGCTCCCCGCTTCCCTCGACGTCACGCAACGCATTGAAGATGTGGTCGATCCGATCCCGGATCGCACCCAGTTTCTTCAGCGTGCGCATGGCGATGACGGACACGGCCTGGTCGGTCATGACATCCACCAGCGCGTCGGACGAGCGGGGGTCCAGCAAATGCTCCAGGATGACGGCGGCGGTTTCTCTGGCTTGGGGATCGGCGTGTTTCAGCATGGCGCAAAGGGGATGGATCGCGTTGGGAATGACGCCGAGCAACGAGGTCACCACCGCCCGCTGCCCCTCGTCCGTCATCACACGCAGGTCTTCCAACAGGACTGCGGCCGCGGCCTCATCCAGCACGCCGGCCAGCTGCTCCAACGCGACGGCTCCCGCCTTGCGGACCATCGGGTCTTCGTCCTGGAGAAGGCGCACCAGCGGGACCCCCGCATGGGCATCCTTGATCCGGGCCAGCATGCCGGCGGCTTCGATCTTGAGCGCGGGACTCCCGGTGCCCAATACATGAATCAAGGCCTCGACCGCCTTGGGCCCGCCTTTCAGGCAGGCAGCCGTGGCGCGCATCCGCCGCCAGTCCTCTTCGTGGACCAGTTCCGAGATCAGGGTTTCCAGCGATTCCTTGGGCATGCCCGCTAGATTCTCCCCGATCGCCAGCCCAGTTGCGCCAGCGTCTCTTTGGCGTGAAAGAGAATGTTCTCGTCCCGCTCGCGCGTGAGCACCCCCAACAAAAACGGAATCGCCGGCGGCCCGAACGCCACCAGCGCGGCGGCCGCTTCGGCCCGCACCACCGTATTGTGCAGCGCTCCCACCAGGGTCGGAATCGTCGCGTCGTCGCGGATCAAGGCCAGCGCCCGCACCGCAGCCTCCATGGCGTGCATTTCCATATCCCACTGATCTCCGCACCCATCGATCTTGCGGCTGTCGGCCGGCCGGCTCGCGCCCGTCACCACGTCCACCAGCGCCGGGACTGCCCGCCGGTCGCCGATCCTGCCCAGTGCCTCGATGGCCAGATGACGCAGCCCCCCGTCCTTCATCGCCAGAAACAGAAACTCTACCGCCCGCGCATCGCCGATCTCGCCCAGCGACCGGATCGCGTCCTCGCGAACAGCTTGATCTTGGTCGTTGAACAGGAGCCACAGGAGCGGCTCCACCGATTCGGGAGATTTCAACCGGCCCAACGCCTCCACGGCATGCAGCCGGACCACCCATTCCTCGTGTGTGATCGCCTCCAGCAAATGGGGCACGGCCGGCCGGCCGATCGCCACCAACGCCTGGGCCGCATCCACCCGCACCGCCTTGACCTTGTCCTGCAACAGCGGCATGAGCACGTCGACGGCCCCGACATCCCCGACCCGGCCCAGGGCCTTTGCCGCATGCATCCGGACGATCCAATTAGGGCTTCCCAGCGCGGCCCGCAGGGGCTCGGC